>QHXL01000216.1:0-200 GCA_003222935.1 Acidobacteriota bacterium | reverse complement strand
CAGGCCGTATTTGAAGTTATTGACCTTATTGTTACCGATCGTCCAAGTGTGACCACCCACAAAACCGTACGGGTGGCTCCAGGTGTTTGTCGGTGGAGTGTCGGGGTAGTTTGGCGCACCGCCGGTAACATCTTGCTGATAGTTACCGCGAAAGAAAGCTACGTGATTGCCACTCTTTGTAAGATTGAAATCCAGGCGAG
>QHXL01000675.1:1523-2866 GCA_003222935.1 Acidobacteriota bacterium | reverse complement strand
CCACAGTGTCCCACTGAAGTTGACGAAAACTCAGTTTCCGAACCAGAGTGAGATGAAGGAAGGGAACAGCGCGATTCAACTCGAGTTATTTGCAGAAGGGTTTCAGAGTGTAGGCGACCATCAACTCGTTTTCGTCAATAAACATCTGCCCAAAATCAGTGTCTACAATGCCAACGCCTTGATGCCAATCGACAGTGCAATCGAAATCACTGCTCAACAACGAGACCCTTCGCAGCACGAATTCCAGTTGCGCTTCCGCG
Source organism: Acidobacteriota bacterium (assembly GCA_003222935.1). GTDB lineage: Bacteria > Acidobacteriota > Blastocatellia > Pyrinomonadales > Pyrinomonadaceae > PSRF01. The sequence continues at coordinate 2,606 of QHXL01000675.1, read as the reverse complement.
TTTCTCCGCCCGCTGCAACTATGGCTGCAACTAACGCTGCTGCCACTGACGCGTCGTCTGCGATGAGTTTTCGATTGATCACGGTAGGCGTTTTAGTGGCGGCGCTAAGCCTGACGTTACTTTTCTGGCCGCGAGTTACGTCTCGCTTGAGGATCCCGCGAGGCCGTTGAAAATGCACTTCTAGACGATGGTCTCTTGAATGGCGAGTGTGATTTTCTGCTTCTGCAATTCTTCCGTTTGCTATCAAGCATCAACATCCGCAACAGGCTGATCGGAATCTGCAGTAATCCGGCGGATACTCCTACTGCCGCCAAAACTATTACCAACATCACCAGCGGCGTTAGTTGAGACAACTCACCGAGCTCGTATTGAACCGCCGGCATCCACTTAAGCGAGACAACCAGAAACACAATCCCGATCGCCCCGGCCACATACTTACGAATGTCACCAATCAGATTTGACGGACAGATTGAGATCGTTAGTTTTCGACATTCGAAATCATCGGGCTCAACTTGAATTTCGTACCCGCGTAGCAGTCCTTGCTGAACGAAGAGTCGAACGCCAGAAACATTTTTTCTCTCGGGGTATAGTTGATACTGTTTTCGGGTGTGCTTGTAACCTTCCGCAGTCGGACAAACGGAGACGAGTCTTGCTTCCACGGCGTCGGCAACTCTTACGACTCGGTGCGCGCGTTCGACCGCTGGCACCGTGCTGAGATCAATTTCTTTAACCCGGTCTCTTTTCTTTTTGATCTGCAGCGAAGCTTCTTTGACGCCCGATGGCAGACTGATTGGATACTCTTCTATGTGGTCTTCAACCTTGAGATGAAGGCTTCGAGCGCGATCGATACTTTTGGCGATCGCTTTTTGCTTCTCTTCAAAGTGAAAGGTTTTTACCTTAAGTTTTTCCCCCTTGACCGTTTCGAAGACAATCGAACGCTCCGTCGGTATGCCATTTATCGACTCGACATACGGATACCATGTCTTGACTTGGTCCCATGGCAAGTCGAGTTTCAGTGTCTTAAGAGAAAAACGAAAGGTCGCACTTGCCGAGTCATCAGGAAGACGAATCGAGACTCCGGCT
>QHXL01000675.1:0-1508 GCA_003222935.1 Acidobacteriota bacterium | reverse complement strand
GAGACTCCGCCTGGTCCAACTCGAAGATATCTCTCACCGGTCGACGCTGCATGGAATCTCTGCACGGCATTGCCTAGGGTAAACCACGCCATGAAGGGCATCAATGCAGAGCCGAGTAGGTACAGTACTTTGCCTGAAGTGAGGATTGCATCGTCGGATGTAAGGGCTTGAATGATGAGATAGTTGATGATCAGGAATGGGAAGAGTGTGATCAGCGTCCATAAAAAGCCCAACGCTTTCAACTTTCGTGTTCCCGGAGTCGCCACGTCGATGACCTGCCCAATGGGCGATGAGTAGACGTGAACGTCCGATGAGTTGTAATGACTGGGCTTCTGAAATTCCATAATCGGACTTTCCTTCCGTGACGGGCGATTTGGTCAGGACCTGTTTTGGCCAGAATTAGACCGGAGAGTTACAAGGTTTCTATTGCGGTTTTGAGTGAGGTTTGGCCGATCCGTTTGGCCGCGTGACGTGACGTACTACGGAAACCGTAGCCGGTTCATTCTAATCAATTGACGGGATCCTGAGTCAAGAAAATCTTTCGTCTTGTAACGGCCGACCTCGGCAAGACAAGAATTGCTTCTGCCGGCACTCTGCAATTTGTCCATTGCTCTGAAACACTACACTCTTTACGCATCGAACCCGGTCAAAACACAGTTGAAGCTCCCCAAGCTGCCCAAACTTCAAACTACAGACAGCCATGCTCCGAGCGGCATTAAATCTGCTCAGTCTCTCACCGGGGCCTGTCAGGTTGTAGCTACAAGGGGGGATTCGTTGAAAAGAACTCTGCGCGATGATGAAATATTGGATGCGATTCGCGACTTCTCATCTAACGGCGCGAGCGGGAAGCTGCAAGTAACCACCGGAGTGACAGAAGGAGCCGTCTTCTTTGATAAGGGGCACATCGTTGATGCTAGTTTAGGCAAGCTTACTGGCTTTCAGGCTATAAATGCCATGGCCGGTATTCGTGACGCCACCGTGAGCTTCGATCCGTCGAGTACCCCTCCTCTTCAAACCTTAACTCCTAGCGAGCGAATGCTGCTGAACGATTTTTTCGGCATGAGGGTTCGGCGCGAACCTGAATATTTTGTCGGGGCATCGGGATCAACCGACAGTGAGCCACGGCAAGTCGTTCCTCTGGGCGACATGAAAGTAGAAGAGAATTCGAAGCCTGATGCGCAACAAACGAAGCGAACCCCGCATTTGGAGACTCCGCAGTTAGCCGAGCAATCGTTTGTAGACGCGGGTGCTGCGACATTCGATGCGACGCCGTTAACTCATCCCGAGTCATCAGACTCGGTGCCGTTTTCCTACGAAGAAGAATCAATTCCTGAGAACGTTGACGAAGTAACGCAGATCACGAGCACTGCTCATCGTAAAGACGAACAACCTGCTATCTCGTACGAACGAGTATCGCGGCGACGATTTCTGCCGGCGTTGTTCGTCACTGCTACTGCAATTCTTTTCCTCGTGGTGGCGGCCTCAGTTATTTATCGCTCGCACGAGCG
>QHXL01000215.1 GCA_003222935.1 Acidobacteriota bacterium | reverse complement strand
TGGATACTTGGAATGAATATAGTTCCATTCTTGAGTCATCGCCTTGGCGATTTCGAGCGGTTGATCGTGTCGCTGTGCAAAAGCGGATTTGGCAAGGTGGTAAGTCTCAAAAAGATTCCGTGCTAAATCGATGTGTAGCTTGTCAGTCCTGGCTGCTTTTCCGACCTCAATAAAGTGAGGGTTGTAGAGTAATTCATAGTCAATCACCAGAGGGTCTAGGAAAGATGCTCGGAACCGTCTATGGCTCTTATTAGCCAGGCTAGTACCCGTACTATGAATCCGAAAAGTCGCCAGCTTCTCAGGTAAATAGTAAAGGCCAATATTTGTTCCTAAGCGCGCCCAGAATTCCCAGTCAATTAGTTGGATCAGGTCGGTATTGAAGTAACCGACTTTTCGAATTGCAGCTCGTCTAAACATCACTACCGTCGGTTCACCAACGAAATTCCATTCTGGGTGTCGCCCAACCTGATTTGAAAATTCTGCTTTATCGATAAGGTGTGCGAAGTCGCCAAAGCGATTTGCTAGGGAATGTTCGGTTCGGTTTTTCAGGAACTCTTCGCGAAACTCATCTGAAATCTCTGGAGAGAATTCAAAATTCCGATCACAGACCACCATCTGGGCTCCGCTTGTTGAGCCGACTTCGATCATCCTTGCCACACATTCTTCGTCGAGGAGGTCATCTTGAAACAAGAATTTGATCCATTCACCAACAGCGAGGTCAAGACAGCGGTTCCAGTTACCCCCGAGACCTAAACGTTCGCGGTTGAGATGAATCTTTATCCTCTTGTCAACGAGGGCAAAATCTCGTGCAATCGACACAGTATCATCAGAGGATCCATCATCGACAATGAGGAGTTCAAAGTTTTGGTGAGTCTGAGAGAAAGCGCTTTTTATCGCCGGCAGGAGGTATGAAGCCCCGTTATACGTGGGCATGCATATACTTACATCAACTTGACTTTCGGTCATTTAGATTAGTTCGCTCTGCGAAAAACTTCTTCGCTTAAAGGATTCTGTACTCGTTTCATGAAGTTGAAATAAAAATATTTTCAAGAACGCTGGCGTGCCTCAAAGCATCCCTGACACTTTAAGTCTCACAATGGAATGCGACTCTTGGTCGGAATGTTAGGAAACAGAATTAGCCGTTCAAGTTAAAGGATTCGCGCAATATCCAAAATTTATTACAAACGAAACTATCGAGGACTCGCCAGGGACTTCACCCACTGGACCGTTCGCGCAATGCCTGCCTCCCAACCAACCCGGGGAGACCATCCCGTTTCCACTCTTAATCTTTCCGAACTCAATATGTTCGAGGGCACATCAAATCCGCGATCCGGCAAGTGTCTGATATCGAATGAAAGCCCCTGGCTGTCGCTTAGTGAATTAATAATGTCGAGTACTGAATGCCCTTCTTCACTCGAGACATTAAAGACGTGCTCATTGCCTTCATACCTGACCAACGACAAAACTGCCTCAGCCAAATCGCCGACGTACAGATAATCTCTCTGACTTTCTCCTGTGCCCCAGATCTCGAGGGGTTTACCTCGTAGGGCCATGTCCGCCATAACCCCAATTACCCCTTGCCCAATGTTCAGACGTTGGCCTTCACCGTAGACATTTGAGGGACGAAGGATTCTGTGCTCAATACCGAGCATTTCACAATACATCGAGACATACTTTTCTATTGCAAGCTTTGTAATCCCGTATGAACTTATCGGGTTGGTGGGGTGCTCTTCGGTAATTGGATTCGTCCGTGGGATTCCATAGACGGTTCCACCTGAAGAAACATATAGAAAACTTTTGATTCCTGTTTCGCCAAGATGAGGTAACCAGCTAACTGCAGCGCGCAAGTTACTGGTTACGTCGTAGACAGGATCTTTCATGGACGATCCCGGTACAGTCGTATGAACCAGGTCGATGGCACTATGACAACCATGGAGTGCGTCGAGCACATTGTCAGCGCGCGAAATGTCGCCCTCAACGACCTCCACTTCGTTTGCAAAATCTTCAATAAGTCTTCTCTGCGCGTACAACTTATCAAAGATACGCACGGAGTAACCCTCGCGGACGAGGGTGCGACAGATATGGCTTCCCATAAACCCCAGCCCACCCAGAACTACAATGCGATTATCTTGGGTCTTGTCTGATAGGCTTTCAGATGAGGAGTCGTTCATTCGGTCATCACTTTCTTGTTATTGATGTTGTAAGCGGAACCTGCGTCCAGGGTTCCGCGCTACATTACAAAGGCCACGGCAACTTCTTGCTTCGGAAGGTCACTTGGCTCCAGCAACTAGAAGCTGACATAATTACGTCGTATGGTTTGAAAATAGAACTCAGCGGCGATTTAAACCGTCAACTTGCCGTCAAAAGATCCGTGCCCTAATCCACATGACCGAGTCAAGACCGATCGCCGACAACCGTGCTATCTGCATTACTCTCGAAAACCTTCCATCGCCTACAGAGACCTTCATCAATAATCACATCCAAAACTTACCTTCTAGAATTTTAGTGGTCGAGGGATGGAGGCAGAAGCTCGACGGTCGTTTGGTACTCTCCTTACCACGTCGAGTTTTCTATAAATTTCTGAGAATCGTATCAAGCTCAAGCCTTAAGCGAGAGCAGACAGCAGCCTATACGAAAGTATACTTGGAGAACAATGTGTCTGCGGTCCTGGCTGAGTACGGAACCGCTGGCACACTGACTACTGAAGCTTGCGCCCGACTGGGGATTCCCTTGATCGTTTACTTTTTCGGTTACGACGCAACGCTTCGAAGTGTACTTGAAGAATATTCAGAGGCGTACCGAGTTATGTTTCGGGAAGCTGCCTCCTTAGTTGCTGTTTCGCGTTCGATAAAAGCGAGGCTTGTCTCGCTCGGCGCTCCACCTGACAAGGTGCATGTTATTCCTTGTGGCGTAGATTGTGATCAATTTGCCAGTGGCTCGCCGGCTCAATCGGAACCTTTGTTTTTGGCAGTAGGACGATTTACAGAAAAGAAAGGCCCGCAATTTACGATAAAGGCTTTCGCGAAAACTCACGCTGCTTATCCAGCAGCACGGTTGCGAATGATCGGCGATGGTCCATTGCTCGAAGAATGTAAAAACCTGGCTAAGTCATTGGACCTCGATGGCCTGATCGAGTTTTCCGGCTCTCTACCGCATTCTGAACTCCATGACGCAATGCAACAAGCGCGTTGTTTTGTGCAGCACTCTATAGAGGCATCATCGGGAGATTGTGAAGGAACGCCGGTGGCCATTTTGGAGGCCGGCGCAAGTGGTCTGCCAGTGATCTCAACGCGCCATGCAGGAATACCGGATGTTGTAATTGAAGGGGAAACCGGGTTTTTGGTAGATGAGCGCGATTTCGAAGGTATGGCTGAACACATGATATTACTAGCTCAAGATCCTGTGCTCGCCCAGCGAATGGGTGAAGCCGCGAGAAGGCGAATTGCAGATAACTTTTCAATAGAAGGGACTACTTTGAGGCTCTGGCAAGTAATAGAATCTTGTATGAACGGGAATAAGCGGGTGGCTAGTTAACTGATCTTGACGTTCGAGAATCGGTCTATTCGCAGTGTTTTATTTAAAATCACTAGTTGTTTGTGTCACGAGTAATCTTCGATCGGAAAAGATATGTGGAAAAAGGATTTCTTCGTTACTTTAGGATAACCGACAAATGTGCGGAATTGCTGGATACATAGATCGATGGCGAACCAACGGCGCTGAGCGTGGCGTTGAACGCAAAGCGCTATTGCAAAGCATGTGCGACGTCATTCGACATCGCGGACCAGACGATGAAGGTTTTTCTTTAACGGATGGTGTTGCGCTTGGAATGAGACGATTGTCGATCATTGATCTTTCAGGCGGTCATCAACCAATCTCGGGTGAAGACGGGTCGGTAACAATTGTTTTCAATGGAGAGATCTACAACTTCCGCGAACTCAAGTCTGAACTGGAAAACAAGGGTCATTCTTTCACCACACACTCTGACACTGAGACTATCGTTCATGCCTTCGAAGAATACGGTGCTGACTGTTTAAAGCGACTGCGTGGCATGTTTGGTCTTGCGATTTGGGACGACAAGAAGCAACAACTCTTCCTGGCTCGCGACAGGGTGGGGAAAAAGCCGCTCTACTATTCAGTGACCCGAGACAACACCTTGGTGTTTGGCTCGGAGCTGAAGTCATTACTCGAGCATCCAAACGTCAGCAGAGAGATTAACGTTGCAGCGCTTGACGCCTATCTCACATTAGGTTATGTCCCTGATCCTCTTAGCATCTTTCGTGACATCCAGAAACTTCCTCCCGGCCACTATCTGACTTTTGATCAGACAGGCGTCAAGACCGTCGAATATTGGGACTTCGAGTTTGAAGAAACAAAACCAGGCGCCGAGGCTGACTATCTGGATGAGTTGCGCAGCCTGCTAGACGAATCCGTTCGGATACGCCTTGTGTCTGACGTGCCCCTGGGTGCCTTCCTTTCTGGTGGTGTCGATTCGAGCACAGTCGTCGCGCTGATGGCCCGGAATATGGACCAACCAGTGAAAACATTTTCGATAGGTTTTCACGAGGACAGTTACAACGAGCTTGAGTATGCGCGGCTCACCGCCAAAAAGTTTGGCACGGACCATCACGAGTTCATCGTCACCCCAGAAATTTGCGACATCGTCGACGAGCTTGTTTGGCACTTCGATGAACCCTTTGCCGACTCGTCAGCTATTCCGACGTATATGGTTTCGAAGCTCGCACGTGAGTTTGTTACGGTTATTCTGTCAGGCGATGGCGGTGACGAGCTTTTTGCCGGTTACACTCGCTATGCAGTCGATCAACAACGAAGTGCATTTGCGCGGGTGCCTAAAATAGTCCGGAGAGGAATGATGCGACCCTTAAGTGCTCGACTTCCTCACGGCGCACTGGGTAGGAATTTCATCTATAACGTCTCCCTCGATCCGATCGACAGATACCTCGACAGCG
>QHXL01000676.1 GCA_003222935.1 Acidobacteriota bacterium | reverse complement strand
CAAAAGACCGGGACCTGATGGCCGGACGTGATGTGTGTATTATCGGGGGCGGCGATGCCGCGGCGGAAAATGCTCTCCTGCTCGCCGAAGTTTGCCCTACCGTAACCTTGGTCCATCGCGGCAAAACATTACGTGCTCGCCGGGAGTTTAGGGAACAGCTCCACACAAACCACTGCATTACCGTTTTCCCCGAATCGAACGTGACACGTATTATCGGCGACGACGAGGTCCAGGCTGTCGAGATACAAAGAAAAGAAGGGCTGAAGCCGTTTCAACTTGCCGTGCGCGGAGTCTTGATTCGCATCGGGGTTGAACCAAACACCGAGATGTTTCGAGATCAAATCCAACTCAATGACCTGGGCTACGCCGCGGTGAACAGCGAACGTGAAACTACCAGGGAGTTCGTTTTTGCGATTGGCGATGTTTCGAACCCACTGGCCCCAACCATCAACACAGCAACAGGTGATGGAGCGACAGTCGCTAAGGTAATCGCCGCGCGATTGAATAAGGGAAAACGTTGAGATGGACGTTCCCTACACCGACGCACACATTTCTGCTTATCCAGTTGAGTACATTGCCGGGATAGATCTTTATAACGCCGGCGAGTTTCATGCGGCGCATGATGTTTGGGAAGAGCGCTGGATGGGCGAAGTCGGACCACAGGAGAAATTGTTTCTGCAAGCGATGATTCAGTCGGCAGTGGCTTTTCATCATCTGGATATTGGCCGGCCGGGAGCGAGCAGGCAGATGTACCAACGTGCGAAAGAGAAGTTTGCTCGGTTGGGCACCAGCGTTTTCATGTCGTTAGATCTTGAGGAGTATCAACAGCAGTTGGACACAGCGTTGTCGTGGTTGCTGAGTGTTGCCGATCCACGTGAACTGCCGATTCCCGAGATCCGACATCCGAAGATTCGATTAATGCCTGAGATAAGCGAGTTTGACTAGATAACAAAATGATCAATTCCGTAAGACTTACGCTGTTGGCAATGTGGTTCGGCGCTGCACTCTTCTTCAGTGCTGTTGTAGCTCCTACTGTCTTTTCTGTTCTGAGGTCATTTGCACTACCAAACTCGGGCGAGATTGCCGGTGCGATCGTGAATCGATCTTTATCAATAGTAAACGTTTGCTGCTGACTTTATTCGTTCGCAGAGGCTCTCAAGGACGGATTGCTTTCTTGCTTGAAAGCCTGGCAACTGTGGTAATTGTCGCGGGTACAGGCGTTGGACATTGGTTAATCGCCGCCAAAATGCATGCTCTACGCGTTGCAATGGCGATCCCTATCGACCAGGTCGCTCCTGACGACCCGCGACGGCTGGCTTTTAACGATCTTCATGGTTATTCGGTGAAAGCGCTCGGGCTTGCTATGATTGCCGCCTTAATTGCAATGACATTAATTTCTCGAAGGCAACGACAGTGATTCCCAAAGCAAGGATTGAGACGGTGGAGATTATTGAAGATCTAAACGATTGGCAGAGACGCTACGATTCGTGGTCCTCAGCAGGCCCAAACCGCAGTGACTCGGATTACCCGTTTGTAAAGAATCGCCGCGCCCCGTTTACACCGGCGCGTCGCGCATTGCCAATGCTAAACCTGGCGCTGGTGTCGACCGCGGGTGCTTACATCGATGGCTCACCTGAGCTCAATCCCGACGAGCCCGTTTTCAGAGAGATTCCGATTGAAGTTGAGGCTTCAGATTTACTGTTCACGGCTAAGGGTTACGACCCCGCAGCAATAAATCAGGACATAAATTCTCAAGTGCCGGTAGAGCGTCTGCTCGAGTTTGAAAGAAACGGTGTCATCGGACAGCTCAACCCGGTGTTCTGGAGTTTCTCGGGTTTTATTCCTGATGCTAACTCGGTTGTGAACGAACTGGCGCCGGCGCTGGCGGAACGTCTACATCGTTACGAAGTGCAGGCCGCTTTGATCATTCCGGCGTCTCGTTTATGTCATCAGTCTGCCGGGTTAGTTGCTCGAGTTATCGAGGCCTCGGGAATTCCAACCATGACGCTGGCAGTTTTGAAAGATGTGGTTGAGAGTGTGCGTCCACCAAGAGTCGCGCTGTATGCCGGTGAGTTGGGCAGTGTTGCGGGTAAGCCTAATTTCCCGGAACATCAACGTCGCATTCTCGACGAAGCGTTGCGCCTGATCGAACCG
>QHXL01000305.1 GCA_003222935.1 Acidobacteriota bacterium | reverse complement strand
TCTTGTTCGGCGATGTAGTTGTTTAGTTCTGTTACGTGTCGTTCGGCTTGTTCAGCACGCTCGTGTTCAATCTCTGCACGTGCTCGCTCGGCGTCTTCAGCATGGCGTGCCGAGGCTTTCACCTCGCGCATGTAACGGTCGTAGCTGAAGTAGACGATGATGATGACGGGAATCGAAATTAGAACTGCCCAGAAACGTGCGGTTCCGACACTGCTTACGACAAAACCAGCAGCGACGGCACCTGCAAAATAGCTGATCGAAATCCAAAGAAAGTTCCGACTCCACATCCGCCAGACGGGTTCGTTGGCTTTGAGCGCACTCGCAACCGCACCAATAGCAGTGTGCGTAAGATATTGCACCAGGGCCATCAGACAAACACCGATGTTAGATACTGACGCGCCTTGACTGAAGAGTTCCGAGGACGGGCCAAAAACGAGTCGGAGAACAGTGCCAGTTGCTAAGACCGCACAAGCGAGCGCTGCACCCGCAAATGCGACCGTGCGTACCTTCTTGCTAATTCTCAAGGCGGAACAAACTCCCGCCAACGCAGCAAGCAGGATTGCAGCCTCGGTGCCGTAAACGAGTAAAGCAATAAAGACGAATGTATCGTCTACAGTTATGTTGGCGTTGATTTGAGGGATGCGGATTGCTATTCGCGATCCGATGATGGCCGTAACGGCTGCCAGAACGTAAAAGTAGATGTCAATACGGTCAAACGGGATCGTAAGGGTTGCGTAAATACAGTTCGCAGCCCCTGTGGCTACGACGAGCCACATGTAGCGGGAGGTGGATTTCTGGTTTAGATTTGTCATACCGCACGAACCAAAAAACCTAAGTCGGAGTCGAAGAGCGCTTTACTGCTTGGAACTCCTATCTCATTCCGGGTCCTGGGTCGCCGGCAGAACAGTCGCCCAGCACATAACCATCGCCAAGTACGAAGCCGTCGCCCAAAACGAACCCATCGCCCAGCACATAACCATCGCCAAGCACGAAGCCATCGCCGAGAACGTAACCATTCCCGAGAAGGATGACGTTGCTGAAGAAGACTGAACCGCCAAACTGCGCGGTACCATTACTCCTCATCAGGAATTGGCCCAACGTAAGACCCGACACCCACATGTTGTTATTCAAACTCTGGGTGACCAGTCCTTCAGTTATTCCATCACCCAGCAGATAACCTTTGCCGTAGCTAACCTGGTACTTCGTGAGCAGGTTTTGTCCAGTGATGGTGGAGTGGTTAAGTACGATTCCCTGTGTCCAGAGAAACGCGAAAATCGAGATAGTTGTTTGAGGGGCAGGAGCAGACTGGCTGAGTAGATTTTGACCGAATGAAGTTTTGCCCAATCCGAGAATTCCCGGGCTGTAGTTGACCACCTTCGCGACCGTAACAGCGCCGGCAATGTTTAGTTCTCCGGCTCCCTGGTCTAACGTATTGAAGTTGTTCAAAGGCTGCGCGGTATACATCAGCAGCATCTTGACGAGATTGGGTGTCAGGTTCGTATTTGCGTCGAGGAGAAGAGCGGCGGCACCTGCGACCATGGGAGCCGACATCGAGGTACCACTGAGGTACATCAACTTCATGTTGGAAGTTGTGTATTTGTTGGTTTCGAGTTCCGGAGACTCAGCAACGATTGCATTGTTCTGAGCTTCGGCGGAAATTATTTTATTACCGGGGGCAACGAGATCAGGTTTGATGAGATTGTCGTAATGCTTCTGACCGTTTTCGTCGACTGAAAAACTGCGTGTCGGACCACGTGAACTAAATGAGGTTACTGCATCGTCGTTCCGAGCGTCAGTTCCGAAGGTGTTGCTGGAACCGACTGTGATGGCTGATGGTTCATTGCCAGGGCAGTGAATAGCGCCGTAGATTTTTTGTCCCTGGGCATCCTTGCCAATGTTACCGGCGGCCGTGACAACTACAACGCCCGAGTCAACCAGCTTGCGAACGGCGTTGCACAGCGGATCGTCCTGGTAAGAGTTAATGGCTGGAGTGCCGAGACTCAGGTTGACGACGCGCACGTTGTAAGTCCCTTTGTTTGTCATCAACCAATCGAGTGCAGTCAGTACTCCGGAGATACTTCCGACTCCTTCTGAATTGAGAACGCGAAGGTTGACCAGGCTTGCACCAGGAGCAACGCCTTCGAACATTCCGCTTGTTGGCGTGCCTGTGCCGGCAGCGATCGCGGCGACGTGTGTTCCATGACCCCACGGGTCGTCAGTTCGATTTTGACCAGTGAAGTCTTTGCTGAATTTGATTTTTCCGGGGGAAGAGAACGATTTGTGTTGAGCGTCGATCCCAGAATCTATGACAGCGATAGTGATGCCTGAGCCGTCGACAGCCTGGGAACCGAGAAGTGTATTTTGTCCACGAACCTGTTGAGCACCGGTCGTGGTAGTTACGTGTCCAGAACTGCGGACAGGAGCGTCGAGTGAAACGTAAGTCACATTTGGATCAGCCGCGATAACGGTGGCTGAATTCGCCGTCGTATCGACGATGCGAATGTTGAGGGCGAACAACAGGGTGTTAACAACGCCACCGAGGGTTTGTAGAAGATTGCTAATTAAGCCTTGAGAGTTAGGAGTTGTTTGTACGATCAGTTTTACATGACGGTTGCCTTCGCCTGAGTCGAGCATGTGTTGGAGATCGGGAGATATTTTGCTCAACAAGTTCACAGCGGGAGCGGCTTTAGCTTTTTGGGTGCTTGTAACAAAGAGTGCCGAGCTGAGTGAGACCAGCACGGCAAGCGCTACGAGCTTTTTGATTAATTGGGGGCGACGCATTCGTCGATTCATCTCCACGCAAAGGGTAAAAGTTCAGCAGTTGAAGCTCATTTGGGAAAGTCATCTTCTGAACTTCAAAAGAGCAGTGCTCAACTTCGAGCGCAGTTACTAGTGCGAGGCTTGTGCCAACTGGTAAATCCGGGGGAACTTGGAGATTTATTGAGGAAAATAATGGAAAGTTAACTTTAAGAGTCGGATCGCTGATCAGGTGGTTCGCAGCATTCTGACCGATGTCTCGTCAGACTGCTAAACGGTCGGTCGATTTGAAAAGGTACTTATTTCAAGAGGCGTCCGTAACAAAGATTGCAGTTATACTCGTCGGACCAATGTTCCCAAGATACTTCCTGGCGGTCTACTTCCTGGCCTATGTCATCGCTGCCTTCTTCTGGCGCTCCTATCTGGTAAGAAAGCGAACGGGAATTAATCCAGTCACGCTCAAAAGTTCGCAGAGCGTCCGCGACTTCATCGGTCGAGTCTTCAAACTTCTGTTCGCGACTATCGCCGTGGTCGTAATCGTGTTCGCGTTTGTACCTCGCTATTACGACTACCTGATTCCGATTCACTGGTTGGAGCAAGTGCCGGTTCGAGTGATCGGTTCAGTTCTGCTTTTGCTGTCGCTGCTGTGGACTGTGCTGGCGCAGTCGCAGATGGGCGAATCGTGGCGGATAGGAATCGATGAAAAGAATAGAACGGCGCTGGTCCAGCGTGGAGTGTTTAGGTTCTCGAGGAACCCAATCTTCCTGGGCATGATCTCGACACTAGCGGGATTGTTTCTGGTGATACCAAACGCGGTCACCCTGCTGACGTTCGTTTTAGGAGTGGTCGTGATTAATGTGCAGGTGCGATTAGAGGAAGACCATCTCAAGACGCTTCACGGTGATGACTTCATCTCCTACAGTCGACGTGTAAGGCGTTGGTTGTAGTGAGCGAGTAGCACAGACTTCAGTCTGTGTATTCAGCGAATCCATATGCATAAGCTTGAAAGGCGGCACAACCTAGAGAGCCTCGTTCAAAAGTCAGGTGGCTTTCTTCGCTCCGGAGGAGCACCATGTTTATAGCACCGTTCACTCGCGATCATGCGCTCCAGAGGAGTGCAACGGGTCGCAGCAGCGAGCGTCCGACCGTGAGCAGGTGAAGCGACATAGCACTCCTACGGAGCGCAGGGTTTAACGGGAGCTAAGCTATATATCCGCTTCTCCGGAGCGAAAACTCATCCAGATTGTTGTTAATTCTCGGCGCACCTACTTACTAGAGTAAAACGATGTAGCTTGAGGAGTTGGCAAGGGCATTTAAAGTTTGTACTACTCGCCGAATACCTTTAGAGCCTCCACCCTTGGTACCTGCGTTTGACAGCGTCCAATGTGTACGCTAATTTACGCCCTTGCCATAAGCACACGAACTGCTCACCTTATGCGTCCCGTTCGTCTAGTGGCCTAGGACACCGCCCTTTCACGGCGGCGACACGGGTTCGACTCCCGTACGGGACGCCAATTACTTAAATATTACTTACAAGACATCGCCATCTTCATCCGAGAAGACTGGGAAGACATAGAATGTCCCTGATCAAAGATGCTCTCATTTTGAGTTTTGAAACAGCTGCATCGGCGAAGGGAAGAGGATTATTGAATGAAGTCAGAAGACGATAGAGCCATGCCCGTGAGCCAAAAACTCCAGGGCATTTGGGCCAATAGGAATTCGCGAATGGGGATCTTTCTCTCGAGCGCCCATCTTTGTGGAATCGCAGCGCTTTTCTTCTGGAGTTGGCCCGCCGTCCTTACCGCAATTGTTCTCTACTGGATTACAGGCAGTCTTGGTACCGGAATGGGTTATCACCGGTTGTTGACCCACCGCGGTTACAAAGTGCCGAAAGTAGTCGAATACTTTCTCGTCACGTGCGGCACAATGTCACTCCAGGGTGGTCCAATTGAGTGGGTGACTACGCATCGACTACATCACGCGCACACAGATCGGGTCGGTGATCCGCATACGCCACGCGATGGCGGCTGGTGGGCCCACGTTGGTTGGATACTATGGGGCACGGCACAAAAACACCCCGAGGCCGTCATTGCTCGCTATGCTCCCGATCTAATGAACGATCGGTTCTATCGCTGGCTTACCCGCAACTACTACGTTCCTCTTTTATTGATCGCAATCGTGCTCGTCGCTGTTGGTGGATGGGGCGTAATGCTATGGGGAGTTTTCCTGCGACTGATATTGGAGTTGCACGCCACGTGGCTGGTCAATTCCGCGACGCATCTGTGGGGCAGAACGAGGTTTGAAACCGGTGACGATTCGCGAAATAGTTGGTGGGTGGCGCTGCTTACATTCGGTGAAGGATGGCACAACAACCATCACGCTCATCCGACTTCAGCGCGTCACGGTTTGCGTTGGTACGAGATTGACATGAACTGGATAGGTATCAGGGCGTTGCAACTTCTCGGATTGGCCCATGCCATCAAGCACGTTCGTTTCAATCCCGTCTCTTCTGCCTGGCAACCGATCAAGTCCGAACGTGTTAGATAATGGAGTTGATGACAACCCTCCTCATTGCAGTTCGAGTCCTAATCGTCGTTGTGCCTCAGGTTTCAGTTTCACTAGATGGGTTCAACTTCCGTACGGAACGCCAAACTTGATTTTCCCTCCGAGAGTCCCTCTGATCAGTAGCGCGATCAAAAACTGTTGCCCCTATCAAAATGATCATTGCAGGTTCAATACTGATTGAGACCGCTTATTAGGACAAGATCGTTCAACCATGTCCCGCGACTAAGCGCGAATGATCGGCCATCCGCGGAATAACCAAAATCAAAGAGCTCGTCCGCATCAAGGTTCAAAGGCTCCTCAGTTAAACCGCCGTTCAGCGATTGCTTCATAATCGCTCTCCGCCCACTACGCTCACCTGCGTAAATCACCGTCTTGCCATCGTTCATCCATTGTATCCGGGAGAGCCAGCCAAAAAAATCCGCCTTCCTAATCGAAGGTCCACCGTCAATCGGCAGAATCATGAGCTGGCGTTTTGACTCGTTTCTTCCAATGCAGGCAATCATTTTGCCGTCAGGAGAAACTGAGGGCGTAGCGGCAACAAAGTCGGTAAGACGTGACGGCTCACCGCCGTCAATGGAAACTTTCCACAAATGCCAATTGTCGGTTGAGTTGTAAAGAACCCATTTGCCGTCAGGGGTGATGGCCGGATAGGTCTTAGCGGACCCGTAGGTGAGTTGGGTCTGGTTCATACCGTCCATGTTCATGCGCCAAACTTGAAATGAGCCCGTGCGGTTGGAGATAAATACGATGTAGCGATTGTCGGAAGTTGTGGCCGGTGAACCGTTGACGCCAGCGTTAACGGTCAGTTGTTTTTGTTCAGTACCATCCGGCTGCATTATCCAAATGTCTGTATTGCCGCTCGCGGTTGATGAATAGACGAGTTGCCCACTCGGAGTCCAACAAAAATTGTCCAGCGCCTGGGTTATCCGCTTTAGATTTTGAAGGTCGCGGATGGAACCTACCCAAATATGTGAATCGAGGATTGCCTGTGACGCGACCGCATAATCTGAGTTGGCAGCAATGCTCAGATCCGAATATGAAGTCAGTCCTTCGGTGATCTGGCTTACCTCCATAGTTGGATAGGAGACCCGGAACAGTTGATTTGCGCCATCGATCTTCTTCCTCGCCGACATTATTAGTCCCCGCTTATCGGCGGACCAGCCCATCTTCTTAATCACATAGAATTTGGAAGAAGATAGATCCTTTTTCACTCCAGTGTTGACGTCAACGGCTATTAGACTAACTTCCAGGCTCCCGGCGGCGGAACTGCCGTACGCGCAAATGATTGATTGGCTATCCGGAGACCATAGAGGAACGTCAAGCTTCGACCGTCTTCGTTCGCAATCAGCAATGAATACTCTCGTTGTCCGTCCCGATTTATAACTTCACGAGTAAAGGCGATCTGACTGCCGTCGGCTGAAACTGAGAAGTTCCCCTCGGGGCGATCAATTATTTTTGTCGGTACGCCACCCAATAATGAAACGCGATACAGGGCGCTCGGAACGCCCTTCACGAAATAAAGCGACTCGCCACTGTTGGCAAAAACCAATCCGCCAATTCGGTCTGCGGAAACGATCTCGACATTTGTGTTTGTCGTCAGTTGTCGCACCCATATACCAAGCAAGTTTTCCGAGCCGCGGGTGTAGGCAACATACTTACCATCGGGTGAAATCGCGACGTGTCTGCTTTGACCTGTTGCAGTTAGTCCTTCCAACTTCAAAGCCTTCGCCGGCGCGGTCTTCCCGTCAGTTGCCTTATCTTCACTCGAGCCCTTGCCGCGGATTGCAAATCTCCACGAAACGAGTCCGACGCCAGCCATGGCAATGACGACTAAGGCGAGAATAGCGATAAATCTCGTGCGTGCGGCCGGTACCTGAACCTGTGGAGTCGACGAGACATGCCTGGTCAAGGCGGTGGCGGGTCCAGTTTCGTTCGCCAGCGTCTCCGCCGAGCAGTGTTCGCTCGCGAGCGTCTCCACAGCCGCTATAAAGCGATATCCGCGACGTGCAACTGTTTGAATATAAATCGGGCTGCGAGCGTTATCGCCCAAAGACTTCCGGAGTTGCTGAATGTTAAAGGTCAAGTTCGCCTCTTCGACAAACGTGTCGGGCCAAAGGCGCTTCATCAATTCTTCTTTCAGGACAATTCGGCCGTGGTTTTCAATTAGCGCTAGGAGAGTCTCAAAAACCTTCGGCGCCAACGCTACAGGCGTTCCCTCACGTAGCAGTACCTTCTGGTCAGTATCAATCGTGAAGTCTTTGAATTGAAGAATATGGCCGCAATTGGGAGACATAGTGCTCCTTTGAACTTCCTAACAACTTCCTTTTGAGCTCCTCAGGACTTTTCAGTGCCGGATTCGTAGGCTGAACCCACTGACAGGGACGAGAAATTTGAGAGCGAATTTTATCAGCAGGCCTCAGCGCACACCACCTCAACAGAAAGGTATTCATCTCCCATGAAACATATGCAATCAAAGTCAATAGCGATTCTTTTACTCATCGCCTTATGTGCCATCGCAGTTTTGCGGCAGGGTTCGGCCCTGGCGCAAATGACTGACCGTACCCAGAATCCCAACGTCGCCGGCTTCGGAATCGGCAAATCGCTGACTGAGCAAATCGGCAATGGAAGTGGCGATTGGACAACGCCTGATTCATCATCCTTCATCATCGCTCGCGATCCGTTCCGGGCGATTCGCCGCGGGCGCCAACTTTTCCAGCGCAAGTTCCTGCGCACACAGGGTCAGGGTCCGCTTGCCGCTGACGGTGTAGGCGACATCAACACGAATCTCGCGCTCGGAGCGGGAGTCAGCGATAGCTGTGCTGGTTGCCACGGCCGTCCTCGAGGGTCTGCAGGTTTTGGCGGCGACGTGGTGACGCGGCCGGATAGTCGCGATGCGCCGCATCTGTTTGGGCTAGGTCTCAAGGAAATGCTGGCCGACGAGATCACGACTGATCTGCGTGCCATACGCGGGCAGGCGATCGCCCAGTGGCAACAGACTCATCGCGCAGTCAACAGAACACTCGACAGCAAAGGGATCAATTACGGTTCGATAACCGTGCGATCCGACGGTCAGATCGACACTTCAGAAGTTCGCGGCGTCGACGCGGATCTTCGTGTACGCCCGTTCTTCGCACACGGAGGCAAAATATCCATACGGGAATTCGTCGTAGGGGCATTTAATGACGAGATGGGTCTACAGTCAGTAGATCCGGAATTGATGAGGGCACACAACGGCGAGCGCATTACTACGCGGTCCGGGATGGTGCTCGATGGCAACAAGGATGAACTCGAATCGCCACCGGCGAACAACGAAGCAGACGATCCGGATCACGATGGAATTACCAATGAAATTCCCTTGAGCCTCGTCGACTTCATGGAGTTTTATCTGCTCAACTATTTCAAGCCAGCAGTCTATGAACAAAATCAAGAGACGGAGAGGGGGCGGAAAGTATTTAATAAGATCGGCTGCGCGCAATGTCATATTTCCGATCTGCAGATTAACAAGGATCGTCGCGTGGCTGATGTTGAGACTGTCTTCGATCCTGACCGCGGTATTTTCAATCGTCTCTTTGCCACTGCGAACCCCTTGTTCAATACCGTCGATGACCATAGCGGGTTCCCGACTCTAAAACAGCCGAGGCTGCAACCGTTTCTGGTGAAAAACCTTTTCACCGATTTCAAGCGACACGATCTTGGTCCAAACTTTTACGAGAGGAACTTCGACGGCACAACCCGCAGGGAGTTTCTATCCACCCCACTTTGGGGCGTAGGTTCAACGGCTCCTTATGGCCACGATGGCCGCAGCATCAACCTCACGGAAGTTATCTTGCGTCATGGGGGTGAGGCTCAGGCGGCTCGGAGCGCTTTTGCTGGACTCTCACCCGAGCAACAAGAGTGCGTTATCTCGTTTCTCAACTCGCTGGTCATCTTTCCCCCGGACGACACAGCCTCCACACTCGACCCTGGCAATCGCAACTCATTCAATTTCCCGCAGTCCGGGCACGGAAGCATCAAGCTGAGCGCGCTCTTCAACAACCCGAACGATCCTGAATAGGTCGGAGGGAATCTAAAAACTCGCGGGCGTAAGGTGAACTGACTCGCGCCCGCGGGGGCATTTCTAGATCAGGGGTGCTGCGAGCTTCCGAAAGTTGTTTTCGGTCAGCGGGCGATAACGCCGGTATCTATCCAGTTCCAATCAAGGGAGGTGAGGTGAAAGAAACGAAGTCCTCTCTCGAGTCACAACTCAGTTCGTCTTAGGTTTCTTTTAGCGAAGCTGCAATCTGTTTCCAACTCGCGAATACTTTGGTCCGCAATAACCGATTGCCGCCCTCAAGACACTCGCTCCCATTGGTCCTAGTTTGTTTCCCCGACACCCATTAGGATCTCGTCCGCCATGGCGCTCAACCGTCCCTGCGAGTTTCGATCAGATTCATTTGATAGCAAAACTATGCCCAGTCTTAACTCCGGGAATATTACGCAGTAACTGGAAAAGCCAAAGGTCCCGCCGCTCTGCCAGATTCTTCTATGTCCGGCAGATGTTTTATTCATCTGCCAGTTCAAACCTGAGGCGTAATACTTGATATCCCCCCACGTGGTCTGATGCGACAACTTTACAACTTCGTCGCCTTCATTCAGGTGGTATCTCGCGTATTTCAACATGTCGGAGACCGATGAGCGCAACGCGCCAGCAGCCTGCGTCTGCGGCGTACCGTAGAGGGCAATACTACCGTTATCGTAATGCCCCTTTGCCAGACGCTTTTTTTCCGCCGCCGACAGAGTGATTTTCGTCTCCGTCATCCCGAGCGGCTTAGCGATCTTTCTTAAAACTAATTGCTCGTAAGGCATTCGGTATATTTTCTCCAGGATGAAACCTAACAACTGTGCGGCAGAGTTTGAGTATCTGAACTCGGTGCCAGGCGCCTTATCGAGCTTCACTTTATGTAGATCTTCGTAAAAGTTTTCCCTGGTGTAACTGCTTTCAATCGCGGTCAGTATTTTGGGAAGCTCATAAGGGTCGGGGTTACGGAATAGTTCCGGCCGGTCCGGCATGACAAAGGGCAGGCGGGACGTATGATTGATCAGGTGAAAGAGTTTGATCGGCTGACCCTCGAAC
>QHXL01000304.1:8176-8590 GCA_003222935.1 Acidobacteriota bacterium | reverse complement strand
CGCCCTTGCGGACGGACGGAAATATCTGTTCCCTTGTCCTGGTCGCCGCGTCTGTTTGCAGCATCGGCCAACCAAGAAAGAAGTGGCGATTGGATCTGGTGTGGGCATTCACTGGGAAGCCAACGATGAAGATATTTCCGTGGAGAGTCTGCTGAGGCTGAGGTGACGCGGACGCTATAATGTCTCTCGTTGTCAGGTCGGCGAGGTCCTATCTTGCGGGCGCAACAGACGCGAGAATGGTGGTAATAAGCGATCGAAACAGACTACGCGCTTGTAACCAACTCCACCTTCTCTTTCCGTCTCTTCTGCAGCGCGATAAATCCAATTCCCGACATAATCATGGCGCCGCCCGCAACCGTTCTCCAGTTCAACTCTTCATGAAGAACAATCATTCCAAGAACTACAGCAACAACC
>QHXL01000304.1:2698-8150 GCA_003222935.1 Acidobacteriota bacterium | reverse complement strand
CAATCACTGAGCCCACCACCGCCAGATAACACATCGACAAGACCGCAATCGGCGTCCAGTGAAACTTCAACGGATTTCCTTCGAGTGGAATTCCAACTATCAAAAGAGGAATCAAGCCAAAGAACATCTGACCAGCTGCGAGTATGGCCGGGTCAAGCTTCTTCCCGCGAGCCTTCACCAGCACATTTGAATAGGCGGCACACCCTGAACCGACAACCAGGGCACCACATCCAGCCAACGCCTTTCCATTGGCAACGGCTAACTGATTAGAGAAGACGATTCCAACGCCCAGGAACCCAAATACAACACCAAAAATCCTGGGCCACGTCATCCGTTCACCCGGTAAATAAAAGTGGGCAATCACCAAACCGAAGACTGGAATAGTTGCCTGCAATAAAGCGGCGAGGCCTGATGAGATGTACTGCTCCCCCCAGAACAGCAACCCATAATTCAAACTAAACGAAAGAAGGCCCGTCGCCAGCAGTAACGTCCAATCACTACGAGACCGGGGTAACCGGAACCCTTTCGCTCGAATGATTACAAACAGAATTGTGCAGGCAATTACAAATCTGATCCCGGCGAACGTGAATGGTGGCAGGTCTTCAAGACCGAGCTTGATGAAGAGCCATGTCGATCCCCAAATGCAACACAGTATTAGCCAGACCAGGCGAGCTTTCATCTTAAGTAGGGAGACGCATCAACCAAACTAAGCGGCGGCAATCGAGACTACCGGTCTCACACTTGCCGCCGCTATTAACCTAAAAACAAAACGATCAATTACCTAATGTTACGATGCCGGGCTTTCGAGTTTAATAATCGCGAACCCGGCGCCCTGAGGATCGGTGAGAATCGCAAAACGTCCGATGCCAGGAATGTCGTCAGCCGGCTTCATGACGGTCGCGCCCAGCTCAGCCGCTTTCTGCACTTTCGCATCGCAATCATCAACCGCAAAGTACACGAGCCAATTTGGTGGTATTGGGCCCATCTCCGGAGTGATGGCCAACATTCCGCCGGCAGGTCGATCCCCGTTTGAGAACATGGTGTATTCGAGGTCACCAAAGTTCTGCGTGTCTGCGCCCCAACCAAAGACCGATGTGTAGAATTCTTTGTCTTTGGCTGTGTCGGTCGTCATCAATTCATTCCAACAAAATGAGTTCGGAACGTTGTAGATTCCCGCACCGCTAGAATCTCCGGCTTGCCAGGTTGCGAAGACCGCTCCGGTAGGATCCTGAATTATTGACATCCGGCCCACGGTCATCACATCGAAAGGTTCCTTGAGGATCGTGGCCCCTGCAGCTTTAGCTTTTTCGGTCGCCCCATCAGCGTTTGTGACTGAAACATAACTGAGCCAGTTCGGCGGCACTCCATGCTCCACCTGGTCAGTCATGAGTTTGTACAAGGCGCCGACATTTTTCCCGTCAAGCTTAAGCATGGTGTAGACCATGTCGGGCCCTATCGGAAGATCCTCAAAGGTCCACCCGAAAAGTTGCGTGTAGAAACTTTTCGCGGCGTTCTGGTCGCTGGTTGCCAACTCCACCCAACAAAACGTTCCAGGCTTGTATTCCAGTTTTTCTTGCATTCTCGCTTCACTCATTTAGCCATCTCCTTCCAGAATCAAACACAAAAGTGTTTCTCGTTCGGCAGTATTAAAATTCCTGACCGCAACGTCAGGTGGGGAGCACTGTCATGGGAAAACGTTCCACTCTCGCCATAACTTCGTCGCAGCGTCTGGCGAATTGTCGTTGGAAAAGCGGCGGTAAATCTACCACCTCGCGGCGCTTTCGCAAACTTCAATAAACCAAAGTTTTCTTCTGATTAGATCGTCGTACGATTCTACGTACCGGAGGTTTCAGACATGTGAAGAAGTGTGACGAACGGTGATGAATGAGGTATGAATCGCAGAAAAACGAAAAGCGCTACTCCCAGCAAGCTGAAAGTAGCGCAATCCGTTTTCCTATAAATTGCCGAAGCTTTCTATAGGACGGTAACGAGAGCATGTACACGCCCAAGTCACCTAATTTGTATCCCGGTTACCAACTGGCGGTCAGTTCGATCTCCGGTCAGCACTCGAATTATTTTCACAATCCTCGCATTCTTTCGAACACGGTGCCGTTAGGTTTTTGTTGTGGTGGCTTTTCCTCCACCGCCGGTTACGACCCGGCAACGAAGCTCAACTTGCGTCGAGCTGCTGCGCGCCCCTCAGCGGGTCCTTGCTTCGGGGTTCCACTCGTTTTTATCCGAGTGGCTCGAGAAAGTCTCGCAACTTTCTCTAGCTGAACCTTTCGGTTCTGTCTCGGGGCGTCATGGAATCAACAGCCGCCTGTCTTTTCCCTCGCTCGGGCGTCACCGCACCGATTGCCGATCCCTTCGTCAGTCTCAAACGCCGTAACGTTCGTGACAGGATGCTTATACGCTCCCCTCAGTTTGAGATCAATTTTTTGCGTGTTTTATTTTCAGTAATTTCCGCAAAAGTTTTTCTACTCAACTAGAACTGTTAATTTGCTGCTCGATATTTTTAGCGATAAGTTTCGCAACTTCAACCATCTCCGCTTGCTCCTTGTACCTGGTGCGCGGCCAGAAGAATCCTTTGAGGCCGTCCTTCCTTTTCCTGGGAACAATATGAATGTGCAGGTGAGGAACACTTTGACTCACCCGATTATTCATAGCCACAAAGGTCCCTTCGGCTCCCATTGCAGCTTCAACGGCCCGCGAAAGTTGTTGAGCTTTTTGGAATAGTGGTGCGACTGACGCTGGCGGCAAATCCGTCAGCGTCTCAAAGTGTTCCTTAGGGACTAACAAGCAGTGGCCGGGAAATAGCGGTCGATGATCCAAAAACGTCAGTGTATGCTCGTCTTCATTGACGATTGCTGCCGCTGTACTTCCAGACACAATCTTGCAAAACAGACAGGTGTCATCACTCATCAGTTCTTCCTTTCAGCCCGCTTGATCAGCGCTCAGTTTGGCGGACCTAGTATTTCGTCGAAACCCGGTCTAACAAAACTGCGAGCGTTTGGAAATTGCCTTTCCGTTCGCTGCCGCAATCGCTCCAACTGAAGAATTAGCGGCACAATCGATTCAGAGCGCTCCGAAATCGACATTTGCACCAGACGCCAGGCCGCAATTGAACGATCAATACCAAGCAAGGCGACCTTGGCAGAACCATCTGAATCGCGTGGGTAGTCATCCACTTCGTCGAATTCGGATTCTTCGAACCTGCTCGACAACGCTCGGATTGTCTTCACTGCTATCTGATATTGATACCAATGAATTATCTCACGTGCGTCGACTAATCGATCGGCCTCGTCAACTTCTGTTTCAGTTGCCGCGAGATCACTTACTTCTTCGATTTGATCAAACTCCCGAAACCAATCACTGGCAGCATTCGCATACTTCTTTCCTGCCGTTGCCAGTGCGTGCTTGTCCGCCTGACGTCGCTTTCTGCGCAGATTCAGATCATCTTCGTCTTTGATCTCGTTAAGATCGACGCCCGCTTCGTCAGCCCATTCCTTTAACATTCCCTGTGTTTCCCGAAAGATGGAACTGAGTTTTTTCCAGAACGCTTCGTTTTGAATGTCGCGACTTTCAGGCGACCCGTCGTCGTCCTCGAGTTCACTTGCGTAGAGCAAGCAGCGAGACGACAGCGGACATCGTTCACACCAACGATCGCAGTAGTTGTAGATTCCTGAGATTAGATCGGGATTACGAGCTAACTCGGTGAGAGTTCTTCGCATGAGGTTTTTCTCCTTAGAGTATGAGGATTTGAGGTGTCGCATTGTAAGATACTGCCCCTAAAATGACAAAGAACGAGGAGCAAAACTTCGAACAAGCCATCCAGCTCTTGAAAGAGATTGGACTGCTCCTGGTTCGCGGTTCGGAGATTCCGGATGTTTGTCGACTAGTGACGGGAAAAGAGTTCCAAGGTTCATGGTGGTCCAACCCGGCCGCGCATGAAATCTTTGCGGTAAGCGAACGTCTTGCAGACAATCCCGACGTTACCCTTGCGAAACTGGTCTCCGGCAAAGTCACCTTTATTCACCGACAGCTTTGGCAACCGCTATTCAGTGTGGGTACAGAGCGAAGCAACTGGCAGTTAGGTGATTTGTCGATAAAAGCCAGGCAGTTACTTACAATCTTAGACACGAAAACAACTTTGGTCTCGACCGATCTTGGTCCAAAGCCCGGAGACGTTGTGCGTGCGTTGGAACTAAAATTACTTATTCATACAGATCAAGTCCACACTGAAAAAGGAGCACACGCAAAGGTTCTCGAAACCTGGGGATCATGGGCGAAGCGAGTCGGCTTCAAACCTCAACGATCGAACGCAACCACGGCTCAAAGCTTTTTAGAGAAACGCGTCGATGAGATAAACCAACGGTATAGCGGGTGTGGAAGATTGCCGTGGCAAGCCAAATGATCATAAGCAGCCAAATACAGCTGAGAATTAAATTCACCCTAATACTTTTGCTGGTGACGTGCGGTAGTGCGTTAGCTCAACAACCAACCAGGAACGATTCGGCATCGCTCAACTACGGCTTTGTCAGTCCCAACACTAGTGAAGGCTTGAAACTCGAGGATGCAATTCGCGGAATGAACTCAACGGAAGAGCTCAGCCTATTGCGACGAGCGGAAAATCTCGGTTGTGTGGTGAAACGAAAGATATCAACGCTGCGGGCGGTTGGTTCCTGGATTGACGGAGCCGAGCATTCGATCCTGCTGAAAACCAAAACTGATGAAGCAACGATTCGTTATCTGATGTCTCGTCTCGGTCGGGAAGCTAATCAGAAATCGATACTCTATTTTCATCCAAACGCGTCGGGCACCGCGACGTTGTATGCAGTCCGACCGACCCGGCTTCGAGGTCTTGTGACGATAGCTGGAATACTCGATCGAGCCGGCATTGTCTTTCGCACTCTGGTTCCAACCAAGCAAAGAACCTTCATTTACATTGTCGACCTCGAGGGAACCCTGGCTACAAAAGTGAAGAATGCCGCAAAACGGTTGCACGCCAGCTACAGAGCCCGCCGAGGTACCGCTAATTTTATCGGCGATGATGCGGTGCGCGAGAAAGGTCAAGCTATCTTTGCGCAAGAAGTAAAGGACTACGAAACGAACCATCCAAATCTGCCGCCACCGTGCGTGAGTAACTAAGAAACATGAACTCAACCAACCCTTGCTTCAAATCGACAATTAAGGACGCACTTCTGGAATTGCCTGGTCCAGGTGGAGAACGATTTGCAACGATCGCTCAACACGGCTCCTTGCTGGTTGAAATCTATGCTCCACGTGGAACTGATCCACAAAAACCGCATACCCGCGATGAAATCTATTTTGTCGCGACTGGCACGGGCGAATATGTGTGTGGCGACACGCGACAGCCTTTTGAACCAACCGATCTGTTGTTTGCAGCCGCAGGCGCCACGCATCGATTTGAGAACTTCTCGAACGATTTAGT
>QHXL01000304.1:2159-2627 GCA_003222935.1 Acidobacteriota bacterium | reverse complement strand
CCCACACTTAACTCAATCGTCCCTGTCTTCGCGGTGGCCGACGTAGGCGCTACGATGAATTGGTATCAAACTAAACTCGGCTTCTGGAGCGATCCGTTTCCTGAACATGAACCTTACGTCTTCGCAATTCTCTTTCGCGATAATATCGAGATCATGCTGCAACAGGTCGTTGATTATGAGAAACCGGATATCTATGGAACGAGAAGTGGCGGAGTCTGGGATGCGTACATCCGCTCGTCCGAAGTGAAGGAACTTTACGAAGCAGTAAAGGATGAGGTAACGATTATCCAATCGTTGCGGCAACAGCCTTATGGCGCGTGGGAATTCGAAGTGAAGGACCCGAACGGTTACCTCTTAGTTTTTAGTCAGATGGAGTAGAAGTCATAGGCAGAACTGTCAAGGAGGGCTCAGATCTACGGCACCCATGCGGAATCAAGCTTCTGCGTCCTCCTTTACAGTCGGGCTACT
>QHXL01000304.1:1482-2152 GCA_003222935.1 Acidobacteriota bacterium | reverse complement strand
GCCCTCCTTTACAGTCGGGCTACTGCACCGGTTTCACCGCCTTCGCGAACGCATTAGCTGGTAACGTATTCAGCGTCTCACCCTTTCTCAACCAACCACGCCGAGCCATCGCCACGCCGTACTGCAAATAGTTCAACTCAGCCGTCGAATGCGCATCCACCGAGATCACAAACTTGATCTTTCTCTTACGCGCCTCTCGAACCCAACGCGGCTCCAGATCGAGACGATAAGGACTGCCGTTGATCTCGATCGCTGCTTTTGATTCTGCGATGACATCCAGAATCTTTTCAATATCGCAATCAAAAGCCGGACGCCTTTGCAGCAAGCGACCTAGCGCATGTCCCCAAATCTTAAAGACAGGCTCGCGCATCGCCGTAACAATTCGCTCAGTCATCTTTGCTTTGTCCATTTTGTAGCGCGAATGAATGCTGGCCACGATAACGTCAAACTTTTCCAGGATTCTGTCCGGATAGTCGAGCTTGCCGCTTGCGACGATGTCTGACTCGGTCCCCTTCAGAATCTTTATCTTCACTTTCTCCTGCACTTCATCAATCTCGTCCCACTGACGCTTAAGCCGATCGATGTCTACCCCGTTCGCGTAGAAAGCAGTTGGTGAATGGTCCGTGATAGTGATGTACTTCATCCCCATCGACTCGGCCGCATTCACCAT
>QHXL01000304.1:904-1388 GCA_003222935.1 Acidobacteriota bacterium | reverse complement strand
TCACCCTGGTCTTCGCGTAACTCCGGTGTCACATATTGCATCTGCAGCCGACTGTAAATTTCTTCTTCGGTGCGAGGCGGCCGAGTCGATCTGCCATGTTTGACGGCCAAACTGATCTTCTTCTCTGCAACACGTTTCAAAAGCTTCTCTACGTGTTCGGGTGAACCCGTCTGCGCGAAGAGCGACAAGGCAAACTCCTCGGGTAAAACTGCGGTTACCACCACCGTGGCGCCGTCCGCCAACGCCGCGGTAACGCTTGAGCCATTCAACTTGCTGGAAATGATCAGGGGAAACTTTTGAAACCGCTTGAGCAATGCGGCCGGATTCTTCGTACTCGCAACAACTTCAACCTTGCCGACCGTCTCCTTCTTGCGTCTCAACGAACCGGCGAGGCTTATCTCTTCTATTCCGTCGATGTTTTTTAGATACTCGATTAGCCGATCACCTGTATGAAGCGCATGATGCAGATGGAGTCGCTGCTTTG
>QHXL01000304.1:0-751 GCA_003222935.1 Acidobacteriota bacterium | reverse complement strand
GAGTTCGGCGGTGCCAACAGGAAACTCTTCTTTCAAGTCTTTGAGAACTGACGACTCGCCCGTGAGGTACAGTTGCCTAATTTGAGACGCGAGCGCATCGCCGATACGAGGAAGTGAAGTGAGACGATCCTGGGCAACCAATTGGTCCAGGTTTTCGACGGCCTGAATCGAACGAGCCCCAGCGTTGTAGGCTTTCGCTTTGAAGCGGTATGGTCCACCCTTCAGTTCCATCAGCGCGGCAATTTCCTGTAGCGCTGCGGCGATCGCGAATTTATCCAGCTGGGGTTTTTGTTGCTTCGGCATTATTGGTTCTCAACCAGTTTCGCCTGTCAGTTTCAGAATTGCAAAACCGTGGGCGAGGTATGTCCGATAAACTTCAGTTCTTCCGGATGATAACGAGCCCGCCCAGAGATCAAAGGTTCGCTCGATTAAGTCACAACAAACTGAAGGAACCTCTGATTAAGTCTCTTAACCGCAAAGCGGTTGCGTCCCAGAGCCCAGGGTTGCCGCGCTTTGGCGGCTACCCTGGGAGAGGACGGACAATCGATCGAACCCCAACGGGGTTGCGCCAACCGAACGCTACACAAATAACCCGCGGTGAAGAGGACCCGACGCAACCTCTTCGAGGTTGGAATCCCGTATCGATCTATTCCCAGGGTAGCCGCCAAAGCGCGGCAACCCTGGGCTCTGGGATGCAACCGCTTTGCGGTTAAGGCACTTAATCAGAGCTTCCTGAAGTTTATCGGACATA
>QHXL01000303.1:6024-6549 GCA_003222935.1 Acidobacteriota bacterium | reverse complement strand
CCCGAAAAATAAACGCAACCACGTCCGCGTCCTGTTCGAGCGCTCCCGACTCACGCAAATCCGCTAACTGCGGACGATGGTCCGAACGCGCCTCAGGTGCTCGCGAAAGCTGTGACAAAGCAACCACCGGAACGTTCATCTCCTTCGCCAGAGCCTTTAACTCACGCGAAATCTGCGAGACCTCTTGTTGCCTCGATTCACTTCGCTTCGATGAACCAGACATCAGCTGCAAGTAGTCGACGATAATTAGATCCAGCTTCTTCTGTTCGGTTGCGAGCCGGCGAATCTTTGCCCGCATCTCTAAAACGCTCAATCCCGGAGTGTCGTCCAGGTAGATCCTGGTATCGGCGAGTGTGCCAAGTGATTTTGCGATCTGGGCCCACTCGAGTCGTGATAGAAATCCGTTGCGAAATCGTTGAGCGTCGATGTTTCCCTGTGAACAGAGCATGCGCATCACCAGCGACTCTTTTGACATTTCCAGTGAAAACACACCGACTACGGCGCCCGCATGTATCGCGGCATTCT
>QHXL01000303.1:523-6016 GCA_003222935.1 Acidobacteriota bacterium | reverse complement strand
TCAGCCAACATCAACGCGAAACTTGTTTTTCCCATCGATGGTCGTGCAGCCAGAATGATGAGATCAGCAGGCTGGAGGCCCGAAGTCATCTTATCGAGATCAGCAAAACCAGTCGTCAATCCGGTTAAGACTGCGGCACGTCCTTCCATCTCCTGTACTTTTTCCAACAGCTGTTCGGCGATTGGTTTGACGTGCACGAAGCCCTGTCGAACACGGGCATCGGCAAGTTGAAAGATGGCATGCTCGGCGTGGTCGAGAATGATCTCCGGCTCGTCTTCTTCCTCGAGTGCTTCCTGGGTGATCTTGTTTGAAGTCTTGATCAACTGACGCAGCATCGATTTACCACGCACAACTTTCGCGTAGTGAACGATGTTGGTGGAGTGCGGCAGGCCGTAAGTTAAGCCGGTAATAAAAGTGAAACCACCCACTGATTCCAGCGAGTTCTCTTTCTTCAATTCTTCGCCGATGAGAATGGGATTGATCTCGGCGCCACGTTCGAACAGAGCAATCATCGCTACAAAGATCCGGCGATGTGAGGGAACGTAAAAGTCTTCCGGGCGGAGTTGTTCGATTGCCTGGCTGATCAAGCCGTTATCGAGGAGTATTGCGCCAAGAATAGCTCGCTCTGCTTCGGAACTGTTTGGTAGCGCGCGTTCGAATGGTTGTTCACGAATTGGATCAGGGAAAGCCATAAATTGATCTCAGATTTCAGATCTCAAACTGGGAGGTCGATAATGTCGATCAAGAACGTATTAGATTTGATGGATTTTCGTTTGGCAACGGCGGCGAGTAATAATGCTAAACAGGTAAATACAAAACGACGCTGCATGTTGGGTAATTAGCATGCAGCGTCATCTCACGCAATGGACTGACAGGTTTTATCTGTAGTCAGACTATTCAGAAGCTTCCGTCGTTTCGCTTTCAGTCGACTTTGCCAGGCTGGCTTCTTCTTCAGGACTGAGGTGACCAACAATCACTTCGCCTTCAGGCTGAACTTTGACTTGCAACTCAATTGTCACTTCACGATGC
Source organism: Acidobacteriota bacterium (assembly GCA_003222935.1). Taxonomy (GTDB): domain Bacteria; phylum Acidobacteriota; class Blastocatellia; order Pyrinomonadales; family Pyrinomonadaceae; genus PSRF01. The sequence goes on along the minus strand of QHXL01000303.1, from coordinate 4,987 downwards.
AAACGCACCGGCACCTTGTATTCTCCAAGACGCTTCAACGGCTCGCGTAAGTGAATGCGATGACGGTCGATCTCGTATCCCTTGTCTTTGAGCGCTTCGGCGACGTCCATGGAAGTAACCGATCCGTAGAGCGCACCCTGTTCACCAGATTTTCGCTTGAACTCGAGAACGAGTGAACCCATTTGTTGCGACTGCGCTTCCGCAGCAGATCGTTCTTTCGCTTCCTTCTTCAGGAGTGCGGCGCGTTCCGTTTCAATGCCTTTGACATTTCCGGTGGTCGCTTGCACCGCGAGATTGCGCGGCAACAAATAGTTGCGAGCATAACCCGCACGCACCCGGACGATTTCGCCGCGGGCGCCAAGATCGTCGACATCTTCGCGTAAAAGTACTTTTGTATGTGGCATTCGCTTGCTCCTTCCCTTAGTCGGTGCTGTACGGCAGCAACGCTATGTTGCGTGCGCGCTTGATTGCTTCCGCCAACATGCGTTGATGCGTGGCACAATTTCCCGAGATGCGACGTGGCAAGATCTTGCCTCGCTCGGGAACATAGTTAAGCAGCAATCGGTAGTCTTTGAAATCGATAAGATCTACTTTGTCGATACAAAACCGACAAACGCGCCGGCGATGCATTCGCCGTCCGCCTCCACGGCCGCCCATGGAGCCCCGTCTATCCTGATCGTCATCATTGTCGTAACCACCACGCGGGCGGTCTTCATAATTGGTTGACATAATAGTCCTCGTAAATCGTGAATCTCTATTCGCTGTTGGATTCAGCAAACTCTACTCCGCCGCCACGACGCCCGTGAGCGCCTTTTTCAGCACGCTTCGCCTGCTTCGCAGCGCGACGACTCCGCAACTTCTCGGCACGCTGGCGATCCGGATCCACACGCACGGTCAGGTAACGCAGGATGCGGTCGTTGACGCGCATGCGGCGCTCAAGCTCCGCAATCTCGCGGCCAGAGCCCTCGATCTCCATTAATACGAATGTTCCTTCCTTCTTATGAAGGATTTCGTAAGCGAGCTGACGCTTTCCCATGGTCTCGGCTTTAGTAACCACGCCACCCTGGTCGACAATTATCTGCTTGAAACTTTCAGTTAGTTTTGTCACCTCGTCATCGATCGTGGGATCGACAATGAAGACCACTTCGTATTGTCTTTTGTTATCCATTAAACCTCCGAATCATTTCAGATTGAGGATTTCAGATTGCAGATTTGAAAGGACGGTTCGAACTGACGAACCAATCTTCAATCTGAAATCTTCAATCTTCAATTAAATTCGCTCATCGCTTTCAGAACTCCGTCTTTCAAAATCGTCCTGATCGCTGTCGCGCTTTTGTCAATCACTTCCTTAACTACCTCTCGTTCACTACGTGCAAATGAATCGAGTACAAACTTTTTGGAATCGTTGATCGGATGTTCTGGCTGAATTCCGATCCGCAATCTCACGAACTCGTCTGTTCCGATCGACGCGATAATCGACTTCAACCCGTTGTGACCACCCGCCGAACCACGTTCTCGAATTCGAATCGAACCAATGGGTAAGGCCAGGTCATCCGATATCACGATCAACTTTTCCGAACTGTGCTTTGCGAGCAAACATGAAACTGTTTGACCACTCAGGTTCATGTAAGTCTGCGGCTTCACGAGAAGCACCTTGGTACTCTCGAGCTCGGCTCGTGCTATCAAGCCATTACACTCACGACGTCGGACTTCCACCTGAGCATCGCTCGCCAATTTATCAATCAACATGAACCCAAGATTGTGACGCGACCATTCGTACTCACTTCCGGGGTTTCCGAGGCCAACAATCAACCACATGTCAGATTTCAGATTTCAAATTTCAGATTTCAGATTGTTCGTGGCCACGGGGCGTGACCAATCTTCAATCTACAATCTGCAATCTTCAACCCTCACCACCCTCATCTTCCTTCTTGCCCTTGCCAATGACTTCTGGCTCGGCTGGCTCTTCACCTTCGATTGCCGGAGCAGCTTCCGCTTCTTCCTTCACCATGCCGACGGTCGCAATCACGACATCCGAATCTTGAAGGAGTTCCACTCCCTCTTCGACTTTCAAATCCGAAACGTGCAAAACGTCGTGAACATCGAGATTTGAGACGTCAACGTTAATTGCGTCGGGAATCATACGTGGCTCACATCGGATTTCGATCTCGCGGATGATTTGCTCAAGCACGCCCTGTCTTTCCTTGACGCCAATCGGTTCTCCCACGAGGTGCAAAGGAACTGTCACTTCAATCTTCTGTCCCTTGACCAGGCGAGTGAGATCAGCATGAATCAAACGTCCTCTGATCGGATCGATCTGGCGGTCATGAAACATGACTTCACTTACGCCAACGCCTTCCACATCAATCGTGAAGATCGTATTACGCCCAGATTCCGAACGCAGGATTGCAGCCAGATCGCGTAAAGGCGCTACAGCAGCCAATGTTTCAGATCCGCCACCATAAACGGTGATCGGGACCATTCCGTCTCGTCGCGCACGACGCGCGTCGTTTTTGCCACGTCCTTCACGTTGTTTTGCCTGGACCTTGTACTCTTTTTTCTCCGCCATGATTTCTCCTTACAAACTTTCAGCGACCCCAAGTTATTGAAGATTTCAGATTTCAGATTTCAGATTCGGAACAACACCAAAGCACGAGGTTGTTCAAATCTGCAATCTACAATCTGCAATCTGCAATCTCTTGCAGGTCGCTGATGGTCTTCACTTCAAAGCCACCAGTGTTTGCCCTTCATACGAAGAGCGAAGAAACCGAGGTTTCCTCATGGATCGACTTGATCGCTTTCGCCAGAAGCGGCGCGATACTAAGTACTTTTACCTTATCAAGCTCGCTCGCGTGATCGCGAAGCGGTATCGAGTTAGTCACGATAATCTTTTCAATATCCGAAGCGGCCAACTGTTCCACGGCCTTTCCGGAAAATACACCGTGCGTGAAGCACGCGTGAATTCTTTCGGCCCCGGCCTCTTTCAAGGCTTTGGCGACCTTTGTCAACGAACCACCGGTGTCGCACATGTCGTCGACAATCAAACAATTTCTGCCACGCACGTCGCCAACTACGTTCATTACCTCGGCGACATTCGCTTTTTCACGTCTCTTATCACAAAGAGCAAGTTCGGCGTCGAGCCTTTTTGCGTATGCGCGTGCGCGTTCGGCACCACCTGTATCCGGAGCGACAACGGTTAAGTTGTCCATCGGATGGTCCTGATAGTAACCGATGAACACCGGAGCTGCATAAAGGTGGTCAACGGGTATGTCAAAGAATCCCTGAATCTGCGCGGCGTGGAGGTCAATCGCCAGTAAGCGATCGGCTCCGGCAACCTTAATAAGGTTCGCTACCAACTTTGCCGAAATTGGAACGCGTGGACGATCTTTCTTATCAGACCGACCGTACCCGTAATACGGAATAACGGCGGTAATGCGTTCGGCTGAAGAGCGACGAAACGCATCGAGCATTATCAACAGCTCCATCAGATGCGCGTCCGTCGGCGGACAAGTTGGTTGAACCAGGAAGACGTCGCCGCCGCGTACATTCTCGTCAATCTGAAAGTTGAACTCACCATCAGAAAAACGTTCGGGAAATGCCTTCCCCATGTCGCAGCTTAGCTGGCGACAAATCTCTTCCGCCAACTTTGGATTCGCATTTCCGGAAAAGATCTTAATGCCGCCTGTTGTGCCCATAGTCTCTGAGTTATTGCCGATTGCCGATTGCCGATTGCCGATTTGAAAAGATCATCTTCATGTTAAAGATACCAATTGGAAATCGGGAATTGGAAATCGGCAATCATAATTTGGCTGGGGCGGGTGGATTCGAACCAACGAATGCCGGATTCAAAGACCGGTGCCTTACCACTTGGCTACGCCCCAGTATTTTAAAATTAAGAGAGCGTAAATAGCGGGAACCCAGATGAAATCAGACTTGACGAGTACTCCTCCCGAGAAATCGTGTCGCACGAAAAAATCTGCCACCCGTCCTCACACTTGAGACTTCCCAAAGCCCGTTCTCGATCATCTTCGTCACTAAAGACTCCAAAGACGCTCGAACCACTTCCAGCCAACAAACCGCCCTGCGCACCTGCATCCAGCAGCGCCCGCTTGGCGCGCTCGATTTCAGGCTCTATCTCAAAGATCACTCCTTCAAAATCATTCTGCAGAATGCTTTGATCGCAATCGTTAAAAGCAGGCTCCGCGAAGGAACTTGAAAGAATAGAGACCGATCCTTGAGTTGTCAAGGAAGGTGCATTGAAAGCCCGGTATGCAGACGCTGTTGCTACTTTCGCGTTCGGCGTGATGATAATTAGGTGCGACTTTTTTACGTCCGGAAGGGCAGACACGTCTTCACCGCGTCCTCTCCCCCGCCCGACGCCTCCTACGAAAAAGAAGGGCACGTCGGAACCCAGAGTTTTTCCCACGTCAACGAGTTGAGCAGGGTCGAGTCGCAGATTCCACA
>QHXL01000303.1:0-449 GCA_003222935.1 Acidobacteriota bacterium | reverse complement strand
CTCTTTAATAAATCGACACTAACACCACGACGCTCCGGAGCTATCCGGTTCAACGCTTCAGCCGCTCGAATGACTAGATTCGTGTTATCGGTGGGAATGTCGCCAGCATCGCAGCGCAGAAGAATTTCCTGATCGTGGCGCGGCGTAAAGGTCAGTTCGTCATGGAGTGATACCGTTTGGAGAACGGTGTCGATTTCATGGTAACCATCGGATCTTTTGCCCAGGATTCGCAGACAGCGATTGATCTTTGCGAAGGAACTAATCTTAAGCTGGGTATTGTTCACTTTTGAGCGGCTCACCGCCCAAAAGGATGCGGTGGAGCTAACGAGTAATAAAGGTTTGCGTTAAATAGACGGCGCCATCCGACCCTACAAAAGAGCCGACAGCCATCGCTTTGAACTCTCCGTCCAGGATGTTCTTGCGATGACCCGGAGACATCATCCAATTCT
>QHXL01000302.1 GCA_003222935.1 Acidobacteriota bacterium | reverse complement strand
TGCTCGGGATCACCATTCTCGTACCCGTACTGTTTACCAAGTTGGACGTACGCCTCTGACAACTGCTTCAAAACCGCCGGATCATTCGTCTCCGCAGCAAGGCCGTTCAGATAGTCGATCGAGATTTGCGAAAGCCTTTTGCGAGCTTTGTCTGAACCGGGCAGAACACCAACTTCACTTTGCAACTCTTTCAGCAGGGTGTTGGTCAGGCGTCTTACTTCACTGGAGCGTCGTTCCGCTCGTTCCCATTGTCTTCGGGCGACTGCAGCTTGCCACAACGATATTGATAGACCAGCCAGGATCGCTACCAGCGCAACCGTTGAAAACATGGTCGCCATCCGATTACGTTCGATAAATTTTGAAGCGCGGTAAGAAAATGTTGCCCGCCGGGCCGTTACAGGAAGACCTTCGAGGTGTCGCCTTACGTCATCTGCCAGTTGTTCAACTGAATGGTAACGACGCTCGGGCTCTTTGCGCAGCGCCATTAGAACAATGTTATCCAGATCGCCCACGAGCCTGCGGTGTAAACGCGCCGGTTTCTCTGATCGGAGTTCCGCAATTGCCTGCTGCGAGACGCCCATGTTGTGGTTATTGGTCAACTCACTGTCGTCTTCAGGAACTGAGGCCGCTGTTGAAGGTGCTTTAGGTTGTCGTTCTGAGACAATTTGCAATACCTCGCTGGCCAATCGATTCTTAAAACGAAACGGACGATGTCCACAAAGCAATTCGTAGAGAAGAACTCCCAGCGAGTAGATGTCGCTGGCTGTGCTGACTGTTTCGCCTCGAATCTGCTCGGGTGATGCATATTCCGGAGTCAGTAAATTTGCGCCCGTCATCGTCGCTTCCGCGGGGTTATCGAACGAGTCCGGAGAAAGGAGCTTGGCGATTCCGAAGTCGAGCAATTTCGGCTCGCCTTCCGGCGCGATCAGGATATTGGAAGGTTTAATATCCCGATGGACCACAAGATTACGGTGTGCATACCCAACTGCACTACAAACTTTGCGAAAGAGACTTAAACGCTGATCGATTGTGAGGCGGTGTTCATCGCAATACCTGGTGATGGTTTCACCCTCGACATACTCCATCGCTATAAACGGCAAACCATCAGTTGTGCCGCCGTCTAACAAACGGGCGATATTCGGATGATTGAGCGACGCCAAAACGTCTCGTTCCTGCACGAAGCGTCGAACAATCGCCGTGGTGTCCATCCCGCGCTTGATGATTTTGAGCGCAACTTGTTGTTGAAACCCTTCACGTAACGCCAGGTAGACCACGCCCATGCCACCTCGACCGAGTTCGCGAACAACACAATACGGGCCGATCTTCGTACCAGGCGGAATCTCGTTCGCCAGCAAGACACTCGCGCCATTTTCGAACACGTCCGACTTCAAGAAGCCACGACTATCAGCTTTGCGAGCGGCGCTCAATATGGCTTCAACTTCACTGCGCAAACGCTCGTCTCCATTGCAAGCTTCCTCAAGCACCTCGCTTTGCCTGTCTGGCCCTGCCTTGATGGCAGCACCGAAAATCTCATTCAGCCTTTGCCACTGATCCTGCTGTTGGTTTTCGCTCATGCGCTTTCGGATTGCCTTTCAGTCAAGGCTTTATAGAGCCAACCTCGTGCAAACGCCCACTCACGCTCTACCGTCGCCGCGGACCTGTTAGTCACTGCAGCAATCTCGTCAATAGTTAGACCACCGAAGAATTTGAGTTCGACGATCTCGCTCTTGACTTTGTCGATCTGCTCGAGTTGAAGCATGACTTCGTTTAGCTCAAGTAGATCGAGTAGATCGTCATCGAAAGCAATAACCACTTCTTCGAGCGAAACCTTCTCAACTCCGCCACCCCTTTTTTGAGCCCGCCTTGCTTCCGCGTGATTAACCAAAATACGGCGCATCATGCTTGCCGCCAGTCCAAAAAACTGGGCTCGGTTGCGCCAGTCGACATGTTGCTGATTGACGAGTCGAAGGTAAGCCTCGTGCACCAGACCTGTTGGCTGAAGAGTGTGATCGGCGCGTTCCTGTCGCAAATAACTTCGGGCGATCACTCGAAGCTCGTCATAGACGAGTGGCAGCAGTGTGTCCAGGGCGGCGCGGTCGCCGTCGCCGTAGGATTTCAAGATCTCCGTTACGTCGCCCATTCCTCTTCCCTCCTCATTATTACGTGAGTCCTTCGAAAAAACGAAGAAAATTCAGGGAAGGTGAGGGAGATCGCCCTGTTTTCCGGCGTGTATTAGTAGGCAGTTAGAAAGTCATGAACCGCCGCGAGCCCACGATTCAAACTGGTAGCATCATGTCCAATCCAACTCAAAAAATATCCCGTCGCACCCTTACGTTATTTGGGTTTGTCGTCGTATTGCTCTCTTCGATTGTCTACTTTGGCCCAACCGGCTGGGCCGAAAAGCGCGAAGAGCAACTCACTGCTGAAATACTCAGTCCCGCCACCCTGAATGACTACGGTCCTCCCTCATTCCTGAGCACTATCGTTTTCCCGAGTTGGCTTCTCACGCCTCTATCCACGATTACCGTCAACTCGACCTCTCAAAGTCCAGGAGTCATCGGCGATTGCACACTAGGCGAAGCGATTCAGGCAGCTAATACCGATGCGGCTGTGGATGGTTGCAGTGCCGGCTCTGGCACTGACACCATAATTCTGCCTGCTGGAACTTACACACTGACCACTCCCGATCCAAACTTATCGGGCACGGGACTTCCCGACATTAAGACCGACGTGATCATTCAGGGAGCAAGCGCCGCAACGACAATCATCGAACGCGACGCAAATGCGTCCGCGCTCTTTCGCTTACTTGCCGTCAGCAATCAAAACTTCGGCAGCCTCGTGTTGAATGACGTGACACTTCGCGGAGGAAGATCGGCTGACACTGGTGGTGCGCTCTACCTTGCGCGGGCGAGCACTCTCAACAATGTCATGCTGGTCGACAACATAGCACCCGACGGCGGCGGCGCAATCATTGCCAACATTGTGATCGTCAACAACTGTTCCTTCTTGAACAACAAGGCCACCAACTTTTCAGGCGGCGCGATATACGCTCCAAATCTAACTATTAGCAGTAGCGTATTCACGGGCAATCAGGCGCTGCATGGTGGTGGAGCTCTATATTACACACAGAGCAATGGGGCCAGGTTCGACATCACGGACAGTACTTTCCTGAACAACTCGTCGACTAACGGTGCAGGCGGCGCAATACGAGCGCAGGGCGTAACCACAATTAGAGGATCGCTATTCGATGGCAATACATCAGGCGGCGAGTCGGGTGCAATGGCCACAAGCTTCGTTCTCGATATCAGCGACAGTGTCGTCAGTAACAATCACGCAAACGAAATTGGCGGTATCTCGGGTGGGAGCTTTTCGGGCGCCGGCGGAGCCAACACGTTCCTTAGCATTAACCGATGCAAGATCTCAAATAACACTTCAAACCGAACATCGGGTGGAGTCGTCGTCCAGGGTGGTTCGGGGACTATTTCAAATAGCACTATCTCCGGAAACACCGCAGTCATGCAGGGCGGCGGAGTCTTTAGCTCTGGTGCGGCGTTGACCGTCACCAACACAACTATTGACGGCAATATCGGTGAACTTGGTGGCGGAATCTTCTTCCAGGAAGGAACGGAAACCAAACCACTAATTCTTAATAACGTAACCATCACAAGTAATCGCGCAACCAATCACGGTGGCGGGTTATTTCAAGGCCCCGGCATCGGCGCATTCAGAAACACTATCATTGCACTCAACACCAGTGACTCTGATTTCGCACCCGATATTCGCACTTCGTCAACCTTCACTTCAGCCGGGTACAACTTGATCGGGATCAAAGATGGTGGCGCACTTCATACCAATGCCACCGGCGATCAGACAGGCACGGCTGCAACGCCAATCAATCCTCTGCTCGGAGCTTTACAAAACAACGGTGGTCCGACTTTCACACGAGCGCTGTTGGCCGGCAGCACTGCGATCGACACAGCGAATCCCTTGACGCCTGGTAGCGGAGGCGACTCGTGTGAAGCGGCTGATCAACGACAGTCGCTTCGTCCCAAGGATGGTGATTCCAACGGTGTTTCGCGCTGTGACATAGGAGCCTTTGAAGTAGTCGTGCCACAGGGTTGTACGACAGCTCCGTCAGGAATGGTTGGTTGGTGGGCCTTTGATGGAGACGCTACTGACTTACAGGGAACTAACTCCGGATTGCTCTTTGGTACGCCATCGTTTGTCACCGGCAAAGTCGCGCAGTCGCTTTCATTTGATGGAATCGACGACAACGCAAAGATGCCACAGGCAGCTCTGCTCGATGTTGGAGCAAGTGGCGGGCTAACTTATGACGCCTGGATCAACGTTCCACAGATTGGCACAGCGCGACCGTTAATAGAGTGGAACAGCGGCGCCGGCATCGAGGGAGTACACATCTGGATGTCAGCGGATTTCGGCGAAGGCGGTCAGGGCCCGGGAAGTATTTTTGTCAACCTCACTGATACGCTCGGAACACACCATGTCTTTTCAACCGCGTCCGGAATTCTCGCTGCAAATGTTTGGCAACACGTCGGAGTCACTTATGACAAATCAAGTGGCATAGCAAAAGTATATGTGAATGGACTCATCGTCGCTCAACAAACGCTCGGCACTTTCACTCCACAGACATCCACCGATCTCTACCTGGGGCTTCGACCAGCTGGCTTACTTGCTGGACGACGTTTCCTGGGCCAAATGGACGAGGTCGAGTTATTCAATCGAGCACTCGACATTACTGAGATTCAGGCAGTCTATAACAGCGACAGCGCCGGAAAGTGCAAACCAGTCGCGACGCCAACACCTACTCCGACACCAACAGCTACTCCGACGCCAACGCCAACGCCAACGGCTACTCCAACTCCGACTCCCACACCGACACCTACTCCCGCGAGCCCAGCCGCAAATGGCGAAATTGCGTTTGCAACTAACCGGGACGGCAACCGCGAAATTTACCTTATGAATGCTGATGGCTCAGGCCAAACGCGTCTAACCAATACTCCGGCAAGTGATACAGAACCCGTGTGGTCCAAGAACGGAACTGAGCTGGCTTTCACCAGCAATCGGGATGGCAATTCCGAAATCTACAAAATGAATGCTGATGGCTCAGGTCAAACACGGCTGACCAACATTAACGCCGAAGATTCCAATGCAGTGTGGTCGCCTGACGGAAATCAGCTTGCTTTCGTTAGCGGTCGAGCCGGAAATTTCGAGATCTATCGAATGAACGCAGACGGCACTGGTCAAACACGATTGACGAACACTCCAGCGGACGATTTTGATCCG
>QHXL01000672.1 GCA_003222935.1 Acidobacteriota bacterium | reverse complement strand
GCTCGCGAGAACAATCACAATCACAAAAAATTCACGATTGACTTCTTCGAATGTTCTTCTCCGAAAAAACCTCAGATATAAGCGTCTCCTTTCTTTTAATGACAAGCGACAAAATGGTTGCAGGCGAATCAGGCTAGCCAGTAACCGACGGCGCTCGCTGTTCGACGCCTCGTCAAATACAGGGGACGAACGATCAGTCGGCGAGGACGAAAAGGTGCGGCGCGCAATACGTTGCTCTCTCTGCGAATGCCGCCGGACTATCTCGGTCGCCGCGCAGCCAAGAGGACAAGAACCGGGAGATAGAACAGCCATGTTAGAAAAAGATGAGTTCCTGAAGTGGTGTCAAAAGGTGGGATTGTCGGAACAAGCGCAAAACCTGATTGACCAGATTCGATCATCGGACCCAGCGCGTCGCGTGCAGAGCGGCTGCCGTAACGTCAGCGGCGCGTATCCCAGCCGCAAGATGGGAGTGACCATTCAATTCGAAAGCCATCGAGTAGAACTAGCGACGGTCTATGAAATGGAACACGACGCGGACGTTATCGAGTATTACGATCAGCCGCCGTCTATCAAACTCGAATACGATAGCGCCAATGGACGCCGAATGGGCGTCCTTCACACTCCGGACTATTTCGCGTTACGACAGGAGACCGCCGGCTGGGAAGAGTGTAAGACTGAAGAGCAACTCGAGAAACTTTCTCAGAAGAACCCTAATCGATACTGCCGTGGCGAAGATGGAGAGTGGCGCTGTCCGCCAGGAGAAGCGTACGCCGAACAGTTCAATCTTTATTATCGCGTTCGCTCTTCCCAAAACATCAATTGGATATTTCAAAGAAACATACAGTTTCTCGAAGACTACCTGCGCGCGGACACGCCAACGATTGATCCAAAAATCGCCGAGCAAGTTCTAAAGGCGGTTATCGAAGACCCAAGTATCACGTTGAAGGATTTGTTCGACAAGTCCGAGGAATACGCGTCTCGTGACGACATCTACATCCTTATTGCCACAGACAATCTGTTCGTTGATCTTAGTGCCAAGCCAAGCCTCTAATCGAACCGGCCGAGGTTCGCGTATTTCCAAACAAAGAGACCGCCGATGCGTATGCTCAAATTGTCGATGTTAATCCCACTGCACGCAATGATGCGCCTAGGTTTGTCGATATTGAAATCGGCAGCGTTGTTCAATGGAATGAGCGCCCTTGGAAAATCGTCAATATCGGCCGCGATACGATAAGTCTAATCGGAGAGAGCAATGCGCTTACGGAATTGCCCTTATCAGCAATCGAAGCCCTAGTCAAAGAGGGCAGACTTACGGGCGTCTCCGCGAGCCGTGGTTCAACTCTCTCAGACGAAGCAGCTTCAATTCTCCGAGAAGCTGGTCAAAGCGATCTCCAAGCCGCGAATCGTCGCGCCCAACTCGTCTCCTGCCGCCTTCGCGGTGAGCGACTGCCGCCGGATAACAATGTATCTGATCGAACTCTGCGGCGTTGGACGGCTCGATATAAGCTCATGGAGACAAAGTACGGCAACGGCTACTTGGGCTTGTTGCCTGTAATGCACAAAAGGGGCTTTCGTGGCAGCAAGCTTCCACTCGCGACGTTGAGATTGATGGCGAATTTCATTGAGAACAACTACGAGACCCACAAGCAAAAACGCAAGTACGAAGTTTGGATTGTCTTAAAGAATCGATGTGAGCAGGAAGGCGTAATAGTCCCCAGCTATAAGACATTCGCTCGGGCCATCAAGGGCCGACGGGGTTATCTCCAAACGTTTAAGCGAAAGGGGCGACGTGCCGCCTACGGGCAAGAGGCATTCTATTGGGAACTGGATCAGAAAACGCCTCGACACGGTGACCGACCATTTGAAATCTGCCACATCGACCATACAGAACTGGACATCGAGTGCAGATGTTTGAGAACTGGGCAGAACTTAGGCCGCCCTGGCTCACGCTCCTCACAGGCGCATACAGCAGACGCATACTGGCCATTTATCTCACGTTCGATCCGCCGAGTTATCGCTCGTGCATGATGGTTCTCAGACAATGCGTGAAGTTGCATGGCCGATTGCCGCAAATCGTAGTCGTGGATGGTGGCAGAGAGTTCAGGTCCATATATTTCGATACGCTACTCGCTCGTTACGAGTGCACGAAGAAGACAAGGCCGCCGGCGAAAGCACGATTTGGTTCTGTTTGCGAACGTCTCTTCGACACAACGAATACGCAGTTCGTTTACAACCTGGAGGGGAACACACAAATCACCCGTAACGTCAGGCAGGTAACCAAGTCCGTAAATCCAAAGTTCAAGGCAACATGGCCGCTCGGCAATCTCTACGACCGACTTTGTGAGTATGCGTATCGAGTTTATAACGAAATCCAGCACACGACGCTAGGCATGAGTCCCCGCGATGCCTTCGTTGCAGGTATGGCTTGCACTGGTAGACGTCCACACCGTCTCATTCCTTACGGTCAGGATTTCTTAATGTGGACCTTCCCAACTACGCCTAAGGGTAATGCAAGAGTGCAACCGGGACGTGGCTTCAAAATACATCACCTTTATTACTGGTCCGATGCATTGCGCGACCCTCACGTCGAAGACTCGCAAGTAGACGTACGTTATGACC
>QHXL01000673.1:2032-2229 GCA_003222935.1 Acidobacteriota bacterium | reverse complement strand
CGCCAGGTGAGCGCGATCCAATGGCATCGTCTTAATGCTTTCGGCCTTGGCGCGACTGTACGCACCGAGTGCTTCTGGTTCTTCCGGGCCGTTGGAACGAATGTCGGCGAGTAACGCCTGGATCTCAGCGTCTTCATTAAACTGACGTGCCTTGTCTTTAAAGATGAGATAGTTGCGCATGCAGCCTGCGGCAAACT
>QHXL01000673.1:0-1986 GCA_003222935.1 Acidobacteriota bacterium | reverse complement strand
TGACGAGAAAAAACAGGTTCTTGATTGACTCCGAACCGAAGCGGAGATCCTGATCGAAACGAGGTCCTTTTTGATCGTTAAGGTCGATGTGGAACAGCTTGTTCGCCTCTACTGCCTGGGCTACGACGTGATAGAAGTTCAGACCCGACATCTGCTCATGGCCCACTTCCGGATTGACACCCACCATCTCAGGATGGTCCAGCGTGGCAATGAATCCCAGCATCGCTCCGGTAGTCGGTAGATAAATATCGCCACGCGGTTCGTTTGGTTTGGCTTCGAGCGCGAACTTGTAGCCGTAGCCCTGGTCGTTTGAGTATTCGCACAGAAAGTTGAGTGCCTCACGATTCCACTTCAATGCATCACGCGCATCTTTGGCGGCATCAACTTCCGCTCCTTCGCGACCGCCCCAGAAAACATAGATCTTTGCGCCTAACTCTGCGCCGAGGTCCATCGAACGCATTGTTTTCTGAAGTGCGTAAAGTCGCACCCGGGCATCGTTTGAGGTGAAGGCGCCGTCCTTGAATACCGGGTCGTAGAACAGGTTTGTAGTCGCCATCGGCACTTTCATGCCGGTATCGTCCAGAGCCTGTTTGAACTCGCCGACAATTCGATCACGTTCGGCCGGCGTAGCGTCGATTGGGACCAAATCATTGTCGTGGAGGTTTACGCCATGAGCGCCGAGTTCGCTGAGTCGCCTGACGATGGTTACCGGACTGATGGTTGCGCGCGTCGCATCGCCAAATGGATCGCGACCGCGGTTTCCCACGGTCCAAAGACCAAAAGTAAATTTATCTTCCGATTTAGGTTTGTAGCTGTTTGTTGGCATCACTGAAACCCCTTAACAATTTGAATTTGAATCCGACGCTCAATCGCGCGCTGATCTTGAATTAAGGACAGCCTCCAGCGCAGTCTTGGCTTTCCCTTGCCGATCGAAAAGCAGAGGATAGTTCGTTCTGCCTCTGACCGGAAAGTTATTTAACCATGTATCGCCGTCGGTGACTCCCCAAAACGTTACCCGGTCGATTACGTCGCAATGTTTAAGGTACACCTCAAACAGTTCGGCGTATTTCCGCGCCTGTTCATCACTGACTGATTCCGGGAGACCAGCGGAATAGGGATTCAGCTTTGGCTGAAGCTCGGGAGTGAGTTTGATGTTCCGACCTGCATTCTCGTCAACGCGCGGAAGGACGTCGACATCAAGTTCCGTAATATTGACTTTTATGCCCAGGTTTGCAAACGCAGTTATGGTTGCGTCCTGTTGCTCCCTTGTGGGCCAGGTAAGTCTGTTATGGCCCTGTAGCCCGACGCCAGTGATCTTCACACCCTCTTCTTTTAGCTTCTTAATCAGACGTACGGCGCCATTTCGCTTGGGTTCGTCTTCGAGTGAGTAGTCGTTGTAATACAACTCGGCTTGCGGATCAGCTTCACGAGCAAACTTGAAGGCCTGAGCGACGTAGTCCTCACCAATAATCTTCAGCCACTTCGACTGTCGCAAAGTGCCGTCTTCATTGATCGCTTCGTTCACAACGTCGCAGCCTTTTATCTTTCCTTTGTAACGACCGACAACTGTTTGAATGTGATCCTTAGTGTTGCCTTTGGCGTCGAGGAATACCCAGTCTGGAGTTTGATTGTGCCAGACTAAAGTGTGACCAACCATGAACATTCCGTACTTCTCGCCAAACGCAACGTAACGATCCGCTCCTGCAAAGTCGTAGGCGTCTGGTCGAGGATGAACGTTAATCCACTTCAATTGATTCTCGGGTGTGATTGAGTTGAAGTGCGACTTGATGATTGGCAATGCGCGCAGATCTTCTTCTGAAAACTGCCGCCGATTCAATGCGGCCCCGATCAGGAAGTCAGACTTGAAGACATCTTTGAGGGACGCGTTTTGAGCGTGCTGAATTGGGCCAACTGCGAGAGCAATCAGCAAGAGCGTTGTTAGAATGGAAAGGAAGTGTCGTTTCATTAACGGGCCAGTTGCAGAAG
>QHXL01000301.1 GCA_003222935.1 Acidobacteriota bacterium | reverse complement strand
TGCCAACACCTGGAATGTCCGAGATATGCGTCGAAGAAAAATCGAGCGACGCATCGATGCCTACCGACGCCGGGCCAACCTGGAACGGCACATCGACGTACGTGATGTCTGCAGCGACATAATCCTTCAGATAATCTCGCTGCAGACCCCCGTCGCTGGCGAGGACAGTACCCGTATATGTTTCGGTTGTGGATGAACCGCTACCTGCGGCCGGAACCGATGGATTTGCACGCCAGTACATCGGCACGCGTAAAACCTCAGTACTGTTTGCTCTGCGGGCAACGACGTACCACTGCAACTGTTTCGGGGCTGACGCGTCGCGCACTTTATCTCCATCGAGAGTTACCGTGGCCGTGAACGTGATCTGGCCGTTTGCGGGCACAGTCACTGATGTAGGACTAACCTTCGCAGTGATGCCGGCGACATCGAAAAAGCGATTATCCGTAGTTGAGAGGTTGTACTTGCCACCCTGTCCCGACGTGTCCTGAATCGTCACCGTGACGCTGCGAGTGTTCACGATGCGATTATTTAGAATCGGATCTTCACCAAAGGAATGACTGGCGAGGATTGAAGGACTCTCAATGCCGTCGCCCGTGATTCCCATAATCGATTTCGCATCGATTGCTGCTTTCACGTTGATGAGACCGCCACCCTGGGCCAGGATCGGTTCTGACGCACTCCCGTCACCACGAGGCACGCCCTGCGCGTTACGCAAGTTTGTAGCTGTATTTGCGAGAGCCGCCCGCACCATGGCCGGCGTGAAGTTGAGATGAGCTTGTTTGATTAAGGCGACGGCGCCACTGACGTGCGGGCCCGAGAAGCTGGTCCCGCTCGCGTGGATGTAGCCGGTCGGGTCAAACATCGAACCGGTACTTGTTTCCACCGAGCCTACGCGTACGGTTGCGCCATAGATCCCGAGGCCAGGAGCTGTCACGTCCGGTTTGATTTGTCCCAGGCCTTCGATCGGGCCGCGCGAAGAGAAGTCAGTCATCTGCGGTTGAAAGAAGAGTGCTTTGTTGAGCCGCAGTTGACTGGCTGAGACGGGCCCATTGCCTATTTGCGCTTTCAGGTAGTCACCGTTGACTTTTGAAATGCCAACGACCGGGATCAACGAAGCTCGTACAGTCGCTGCTGATAATTCGCCATCTTCGTTGTTGTAAATCACTGCTGCAATCGCACCTTTTGCGAAAGCGTTCGCAGCCTTGTTTGAGAATAGACCCGTACCGGCATTGACCGGCTCGCCAAAGCTGACCGTGCTACCACGAGCGATGAGCGCAATCTTTCCCATGACTGCATCGGGACAGTCTGCTGGAGTTTCGGCGAGCCCACAGTCGACGTAGTTCTGCGTGATGTCGGCCAGTATTGCCGCACCTCCGTCGAGCGAGTTTGCGATCATTCCGGTGCGACCACCGACGAGATCCGCTGTGTTTGCACCGCTCGCCGGATCGTTGTTCGCGCCGACACCAATTACATGACGCCCAGCGGCTGGTGATCCCACCGTGTTTTCACCGGGTCCTGAATTACCGGCTGAGGCGACCACAATCGTTCCCAGTAGTGCCGCGTTGCTGGCTGCTACTGCTGAATCATCGTCAGGACCGCCTGGTCCACCCAGACTCATGTTGATCACGTGGGCAATTGGTTTAGGTTGGAGATCCACCGTCACAGGGCTAACTGCATCTTCAATCGCCATGATGGTTGATGTGCTCAGGCAACTGCCGACAGCCAGGCACACTTTGTAACCCATCAGCCTGGCCTGTGGCGCAACTCCGTGTAAGCGAACGTCATCAGCCGTTCCTGGAAGTTTGTCCGCGCCAGGAGCCATTGCGAGATAACCGGCGATGTCGGAAGACGCAGCTGAGCCGTGACCAAAATCGTCGATGAGTCCACCCGTGAACGTCATGTAGTAGATTACTTTCTTGTTTGTGTTTATGGCGGCAACCGGCGGTGCGATGCCAAGGCGCGGCGGAGTTGGGTCGCCACCAAACATCGGATGAGTCCAATCGATTCCAGTATCCAACACGGCGACATTCATGCCCTGGCCTTCGTAGCCCTCACGTAGATCGTCGAACGGCGTCAGTTCCTGCACCTGACCATAAGCAGCCGGCGCGTTGACGTAATCAACACTCTTCTCGAGTTGCAGTCTCAAAGCGCGAGTCGCGTTCACTGCCTTAACTTCGGTCATGCTCTTTAATGTTGCGATGCTCGCGGGAGCGACCTTTAGCGCGATGCCATTGAGTACGAGTGTGTAGCGGAAATCGACGTGACCGGCGATGTCGCCGGTAAAGTTTGGAACATCAACTCCATCGACGGTGAACTCAACGCCGCGTGCTCGCAAAGTGTTCAGGAACTCATCCTGGTTTGTTCGTAATTGATTGCGATACGCTTGCAGTTGCTCAGTAGAAACTGTCCCGCCAGTACTCTCAGTTTTTGCTTTGTAGACCGCGGCCGGGTCTTGTTTGAACTGCACGATTACGGACGAGCTCAGGAGTTCAGCGCTCGCTCTGGGACTCAGGTTTGTGCTGACCACAAAAGTGATGGTGATGATTGCAGCGACCAGAGTGATCAAATATCGAAGAGATTTAGTTGACGTCCGCATGTCTGCCTCCGTTCGGGTGGTGGTTAACATGCAGAAGGTAACGTGCTGGAGTTGAGAAAAACTTGAGTGCAAAAAAGAGGTTTAGGAGCGCGTTTTGGGCGGTTGAGAAAAACTTGAGGTTGTCCGATATGCATCTGTCTTGTCGTGAGATTCCCTTGTAGGCGCTCGTGGCTAAGATCAACAACAAGCTAAAGAGCTTCTTGCAAAACTCTCATTCTCCCCGTGCTTCAGCTCGGGGTGCGGCGGAGCTCACGCAGTGAAGCAACCGTCTCAACGGTTTGTCGCCGTGAGCCAATTTCAGTACGGGCTCCGCTTCGTTGCCTCGTTTACTTAGCATTTCGAACCTCTCATCCTGTCGCGTTCCACATCAGTCGCCAAGTATGTCAAACCGTTGAAACGGTTCCCTGGATTTAAGCGGCACCTCTACCCCGAGCTAAAGCACGGGGAGAATGAGAGTTTTGCAAGAGGCTCTAAAGCATATCGGACAATTCTTCCCGTAATGTTATCTTTTGGAGACCGCGATCCAAGGAAGGGTTAAATAAGAACCAGAACAATCATGAACGATCTTCACCAACTACTCGAAAAGAACAGAGCCTGGGCCGAAAACAAGAAAGCTACTGACCCGGAGTTCTTCAACATCCTGGCCCAGAAGCACGAGCCCCGGTATTTGTGGATTGGATGTTCAGACAGTCGCGTTCCGGCAACTCAACTCGTCGGCCTGGAGGCTGGAGATCTGTTTGTTCATCGCAACGTTGCAAATGTGGTTGTGCATACCGACTTCAACTGCCTCTCGGTTCTGCAGTATGCCGTTGATGTTCTCAAGATCGATCACATCATCGTGTGTGGTCACTACGATTGTGGTGGCGTAAAGGCTGCAATGAAGAATCTGCAACTTGGGTTGATTGATAACTGGCTGCGTCATGTTCAGGACGTGTTTCATAATCACGACAAAATGCTCAACGAGATCGCTGACAAAGAATTGAGACTGAATAAGCTTAGTGAGTTGAACGTCGTGGAGCAGGTACTGAATGTCAGTCGGACCACTATCGTGCAAAACGCCTGGCGTCGTGGTCAGGAGCTGGCTGTGCACGGTTGGATCTACGGCGTGCAGGATGGTCTATTGCGCGATCTCAGCATTTGCGTCAATAACGCTGAAGGGTTGGCCCAGGCTTACAAGGACGCTGTAGAAAAGAATGGCTGAGAAATGTCCGATACGGGAAATGTTCGATATGCTTTAGCTTGTCGTGACCCCCAAAATTGATTTCTTAGCTGCTACAACACTGGGCCGCCACTTAATTAGGTCACGACAAGCTAAAGCATATCGAACATTTTGCGCTCAACCTTTAAGTGCACGTCTCACCGAAAATACTTCTCCAGATCAAACTTCTCTACAAAATACCTTTGCTGCCACTTTGGCTTCACTCGATCTAACAACAACGCCTCACCAGCTCCAATCGGATAGAACGCCACTCTTTTATATCCTTCGATTTTCAGCGTTGTTAGTTCATTGATGATTCCGTTCATCACGTCAGTAGCAACCACGTCAAACGACGTGAAATCCTTTAGCGCGCGAAATTCTTTGCCTGGGTTAAACCTTTTCGAAGCCTCGATCGCAATTTTGTATTCCGTGTAGCGTGCCGTCCCTTCTTTCCACAGTTGAAACGACATGTACTTGTAGTCGTCGGCATTGAGCATTTGTTTCAGATCTGCGCGCGTCCTCAGATAAGTTTGAAGCTTTTTTGAAAAATCCGTTTTGCTTTTCGACTGCAATGCTTCAACGAGTGCTCGAGCAAGAAGAGTGAACTGTTGCTTCATCTCCGGTGTCTCATACGGAAACGGAAAATTGAGCATCCACATTCCCGTTTGATCACCACGTGAAAGGTTCAATGCGTTGATATCTGCGAAGGTGTTGGGTTGTGACTCCTGGAGTTGATGAAAATGTTCGTGAAGTAACGTGACAACCCAGGGTGTCGACGTTTTAGCTTGAGTGTTCTCAGCCTGGCCCACCACGATTGTTGAAATTCCGCCAACTGCCGGGAAAGTCGCGAGGAAGCTGGTCGGTTGGGTTCGTTTGCGGAAGTAAATATTGCTCTTGAGCAACGAGTCATAACCGATAAGCGTGAAGTCGCTGGTCGGGTGGAGATGACGAACTAGAAACTCATGCTCAGCCGTTACGAGTAGAACGCCGAAGGGCGCCTGACTCCACTTCGGCCAAACCTTGTCGCCCAGTTCTTCCCCGAGGCGGAACGCTTCGGCAAGGCGTATACGGTCTGTTTCGGGAATCTCAGGGGTTTGGCTAAATGCAGGTGGGAAAACTGACAGCAAAAAGACCATCGCAAATATAAGTCTCATAATCTTGATTGCCATTCCGCGATTCGTAAGTTCCACGAAATGTGATCAAGGTGGCTAGGCTGTTCTTAGCTCCAGAGGAGCTGAATGTTTATAGCAGTGTACCCGCAAGCAGCTCGCGCTCTGGAGGAGTGCCATGTGTGTTGCTAGAAAGATATGATGTTCTGCGACACGAAAATCAGTTCGTGAAGAGCAACATGGCACTCCTCCGGAGCGCATTGTTTTTGGGCCCGTCGGTTCTATAAACATCGAGCTCCTCCGGAGCACAAGCCAACCCAGATCCGTGAGATAAATCTTATGACTATGAAGGGTTTGATCGTTTTGTTTTACTCTTGGCCCAATCACGATATGTTTTGGGCACGTCCATCTTTTTGAGCTGCTTCCACGCTTTAATACCTTCTTCGCGGGTTGCGTTCTCATTTGCTAGAAACTCCGCGAGAAAGTTTATGTATCTGGGATGCGGAATCTTCGCAAAGCTGCCTTC
>QHXL01000300.1 GCA_003222935.1 Acidobacteriota bacterium | reverse complement strand
CGGCGAGATTCCTTTGTATGATCCTGAAACTTTTGAAACCAATGTGCGTGGAATATACGTCGCCGGACACTTTACACATGCACGCCACATCAAGGCGGCGATTGAAGTGCCGCGACGCATCGTTCCTCTTATCGCGCAGGATCTAAGAAGCGCAGTTGCACAGAACTATGTCGCCATTGAATAAGAGAAAGCGGGTCGGCAACTCTTTCAGGACGCTCGACCCGCGGACCGATTCTTAAGTCGTGCTATTTGATTATCCCGACAGTTACAAGCCCGTACACCGCAAGCCGCGTCGAGCTTTCATTCTCGAAGTAGACTGCTGCATAGCCACTATTCTGCATACGGCAGTAGGTGTCTAATCGCACGTTCTCAGCAGGTTTCCCTGTTGACGGATCCCAGACTTTGACGGTCGCGAAACATGGCATTGATTCATTTGTGCCTACAGAGCCGACGTTCTTGTATACGCTCTCGCCGGGCTGCAGCAGCGTGTAAGGCATTGGCTGCGAAACGACACGCTTTTCGTCGTTTGCTGCTGCACAGCGAGTGCTGAGAAGCCCAGTACGACGGCAAACGCGATCACGCTAAAGACAAAACTTCTCTTCATTGGCATATTCTTTCTCACTCTCTGCCATTACTGGCGTAAGTTCGGGATGCGTCAAATAAGAAAGTCTAGACACATTTCACCCGCGTTCCACCTGGTACAGTCTCAGCAGCGTTTGTCGCTCGTGCTGATTACAACAACGCTTGACGACGACGCCTGTGCCGTCAACGAGCAAACCCTTCTTCTGCGTGCTCGACTAGAGGCGAGCAGTAAACACATTCGACTTCGAACAATGCTGGTGAAGGCGATCGCCACAAATGATCGGATTGAGAGTTGCGGTCGTCGATGTGAATCTTCGCGCCGTCAATATCGATCAAGCGTCGCGCTGCGATTTATTCAGCAAGCAACAAAAGTTAGGTTTCCAAGGGACTCAACTAGATCGGTAGAAGTGGGGAGAGGTAATGCAAGTCTAAAGTACCGCTCTAGCTCAAGCGCAGTTGGCAGGGGGCAATCGGGTCTACAAATATCTCGAAGGTGAACCTAGAGCGCTCCCTGCTGAGTTTCAGTCAGTTAGTTTAGGCTATAAGCTCGGTGCCCTTCGGTACAGTTATGAACGGTGTTTTCTGACCCGTTTGCCTGCGAAACTGCATTGATCCGGAGCGGTAATCCAGGAACTGTTCTATTCAAATTTCTTAGCTAGCGCTCTTGGCCGCACTTCCCAAAATGCGCTAGTCTTCGTCGCTCGTGCTCGCTACGAAAGGACGTTTCAGAACGTCTATTCGGTTCACTTTCTTCTTCGCCATTGCACTTCTCTCACAACCAACTCCCTCATTCGGGCAAAAGAACGCGCCTCCAAAATCCTCGTTATGTACTCGACAAAACACGCTCGATACGATTAACCAACAAATTTTAGGGTCGAGAACCTTCGACAAGACGATTCCCCGTATCGCGGTTTTGATTCGCGCAGCAGATGTTCTGTGGCCGCATGATAAAGAAAAGGCCCGCGCCACTTTTATTGAAGCTTTTGATCTTGCCGCCCAGGACTTCAAAGAGAATGGCGACGTGGTGGGTCGAACATCAGCCAGTCAATACGCCGCGCGTATTCCAGCGCCGGACCAACGTTACAAAGTGATCACGGCCTACGCTAAACGAGATTCCGCGGCTGCGAGGAAGTTGACCGAACAAATTGCACAGGAAGACTTGAATAACGTCGACACGAATACGTCAGCAGGCATCGAGAGCAGCAGAAAGGCAGCGGATAAAATCCTCAGCGTTGCGTTCACAATATTGCCGACCGATGAAGCTACAGCAATAACCTTCGCGCGCTCGAGCTTACGTTACGCGGCGACGATTGCTCTACCAAGGTTCCTTTTCAAGTTAGCGGCTCAGAACCAGGCGGCAGCCGATGTTTTCTACATTGAAGCCCTCAGCGCTTATGGCTCGACCCCGATGGACCAGTTTCTCTATCTCTCATCTTATCCTTTCGGAAACACTCGCGAAGCTGGCGATATGCCATCAACTGCGTATAACCAGATTCCGGAGGGCTTCACTGCTCCCATCAATCTGCAACGGATGTTTACGCAGAAGTTGTTAGCGCGAAGTCAGATGGCTCTCGAGATGAGCGCTGAAACTGTGCCGAACCAGCGATGGTCCGATCAGGCGCAAATGTGGATGGCACTGTCGCGCCTGGAAAAACAGATCGCGGCTACTTTGCCCGACCTCGCCGACGCAGCGGTTCAAACTAGGGACAAGCTCTACGCGCTTCTGAATCCTGCTGTGCAAAAACGTGCTACCGGATCGATTGGAAATGACAATCCACCGAAGAAGTCTTTTGACGAAAGGGTTGAAGCTGCGGAAAAACTGACCAATGTGGACGACCGGGATCGAGACTTAACATTTGCGATTACCGGGTCATCAAAAGATGAGACTGTCGAACGCATCGTAAGTGTCATCGACAAGATATCGGACGCAGGCGTAAGAGAATCGCTGGCTAACTGGTACTTCTTCTTCCATACACAGGCAGTCCTAAAGGATAAGAATTTCGATGAAGCTCGAAAGCTTGCAAGTAGAGTCACGGAACTAGACCAGCGTGTGTACTTGTTTACAAAGATCGCTGAAGCTGCGTTGAAAGAAAATGAGGACCAGACCCAGACTCGAGAAATGCTGAATGCGATCGACGCAGACGCAGCGAAGGCGCCCAAGTCGATCGTTACGGCACGAGCTTTACTCGCTCTCGCGCACCTCTATGCAAAGATTGATACGATTCGCGGCATCGAGGAGTTGGCTAGTGCGGTCCGCGTTATCAACAACATCGAGAAGCCGGATTTTTCACAACAGTTTGTAATGATGAAGATTGAAGGAAAGGCTTTTGGAAGTTATGCGGCATTTCAAACGCCGGGTTTCAATCCTGAAACGGCATTCGCTGAGATGAGCAAACTGGATTTCGATGGGACGTTGAGCCAGGCGGCGAGTTTTACGGACAAGTCTCTGCGGTCACTGACGACAATTGCGGTAGTGGAGCCTTGTTTAGCTCCGGCTCCTAAACCCTCATCGGCTACAAAGCCACCAAAAGCAAAACCTTAGTCTTGCAAGTAGTATTCTCTGTGATAACTCAGTGTCCTCGGTGTCTCTGTGGTTGAGTGCGTGCTGAGATAGATTTCACCACGGAGACACAGAGGGCACAGAGATAACACGGAGAAAATTCAAACTACCACCTTTCAGCACAGCACCTTCTCAGCGCGACGTTTCCGAGTTTCTGAAGATTTAGCTGCGAAGATCTCTTCTCGCAACATTCGCTGCTGAGCGGACGTTAGTTTTTCCCAACGCGCCTTGGCCCCCTGGTTCTTGCTCAAAAGAGTTTTGAGTTCTTCAGGTAGCTCTTCAGATGCGAGCGTTAGATTCAGTTCAACCTTGTCTCCAACATCTATCTTTACCTTCTTGCAAAGTGGATCAGGAAGATCGATCCACCAGCATTGTCGCTCGTCCCAACGTTTCATACTTCGGCGGCCCAGGTCGATCCCGTTGATTGTTCCATCGACAACCGTGGTCTGATCTAGTTTCCACGGAGCGACTTTATCGAGAGGGATAGTAACGAGTCTTGAAAACTGCGGATTGTGACGAATGACTGTTGAAGTTACGTCGATCGGTGTGGGCTTACGCATGGTCTCGCGTCGTGGTCCTCAAGCGGTGCAGTAGCCCGACTGTTAAGGAGGGCTCGCCATCGTCACTGAGACCTCGATCCCGATCCGAGCCCTCCTTGACAGTCGGGCTACTGCACCGAGCGCTATTATCAGGTTTCAGTACCGTCGGCTCCGCGGTCTCTTCTCGCCACTCCAGTAGCATATGCCGCAATTTCCACCTCACGAGCGACCGCTTCAGCAACACGTTTGTCGAACACTGACGGAACGATGTACTCCGGATGCAATTCGGAGTCGCTGATAATTCCCGCGATGGCATTGGCAGCAGCGAGTTTCATCTCTTCGTTAATGCGCGAAGCCCGACACGCAAGTGCGCCCCGAAAAATCCCAGGGAAACAAAGTACGTTGTTGATCTGGTTGGCATAGTCAGACCTTCCAGTCGCCATCACCGCGACATAGGCGGCTGCGTCTTCCGGCATGATCTCAGGAGTGGGGTTAGCCATCGCAAAAACAATTGGCTGGTCCGCCATGTTCTGGACGTCTTTTTCGTCGATGACCCCGGGCACCGATAACCCTAGAAAAACATCTGCCCCTTTTATTACGTCTCGCACTGTTCCCTTTTCGTCATTCGGGTTTGTGTTTTGCGCATACCAGTCTTTCACCCAGTTCATGTTCTCTTTTCGACCCCGGTAGAGTGCGCCCGACTGATCGCAGCCAATGATATTTCGCACACCGGCCGCCATTATGATCTTGGAACACGCTACACCTGCAGCACCAACTCCGTTGACGACTACCTTGATCTCACTCATTTGTTTGCCAACGATCTTGAGTGCATTGATCAGCGCAGCCAGGACAACCACGGCGGTGCCGTGCTGATCATCGTGAAAAACCGGGATATTCAGTTCTTCCTTTAAACGTTCCTCGATCTCAAAACACCGAGGCGCTGAAATATCCTCGAGATTGATCCCGCCGAAGGCTGGTGATATGGCTTTTACGGTACGAACGATCTCGTCCGGGTCTTTTGTGTTCAAACAAATCGGAAACGCGTCGATGCCAGCGAACTCTTTAAAGAGCATCGCCTTGCCTTCCATGACGGGCATCGCAGCCGCTGGACCAATGTCACCCAGACCAAGCACTGCAGTGCCGTCAGTTACAACCGCAACGGTGTTCTTTTTTATTGTGAGAGTGAATGCCTTCTCGGGATCTTTGTTGATGGCTTCGCAAATCCTTGCTACACCCGGCGTGTAGGCCATGGAAAGATCGGCACGCGTCTTCAACGGGACTTTTGAGACGACTTCAATCTTCCCACCCAGGTGCATCAGAAATGTCGGATCCGATACATGCATGAGCTCGACGCCGTCTACATCTTTAACGGCCTGAATAATCTGCTCGCCGTGTTGTGTCGAAGCTGAGCTGACTGTCAGGTCGCGAATAATGTGGTCGTTGCCGACGTTAACGATGTCGATCGCACCGATGTCTCCTCCGGCGCGTCCGATCGCGGTGGTTAATTCACCAAGTGAACCTGCGCGTGACGAAAGCTTAACGCGTAACGTCAAACTGTAACTCGCGGTAGGAGTAGGTTGCATATTGCTAACTGTCGTTCGGATTTGATCGGATTTGGTTTTCAGAATTTAACTGTAGACATCAAGGACGTGCAAGCAGGCTTTTAATGTCCGATATGCGTCTGTCTTGTCGTGACGTTCGCCATCCAGGTTCTTAGCTGGTATCACACGACAAACTAAAGTTTATCGGACATTAGCTTCCTTATTCGTTTCGCAATCGCACTGTCTAATCCATTTTCTTCGGCGAGATGCAGTGATTTTTTGCCTAGCAATCCATAGAGGGAGCGGGCTTCAGTGAGCTCCTTTTTCGATAAAGCGGTGAGATGTTGTTCGACTGTTGCGATATCGCCTCTCGAAAAGGTGCCGGTCAACGCGCGTGACGGAGTTCGCTCGATTAGATTGTGTGTCGCACTTTGAAGGAGTGGCAGCAATACTCGTTTTGCCTCACGACGACTTAGTCCACATTCATGCAGCATGTCGACAGCGACATCAAACAACGCGACGACATTTCCTGATGTCATCACGGCCGCAGCATGATAGAGAGGTTTGGCCGCAGCCGGCACGGTGAAGGTCCGGCCCTTCAGTTTCTTAACGATCGTCGTGGCAGCACTCATCGCCTTCGTGTCTCCCTCGACACACCAAAACGCACCGGTGAAAGACGATGCACCTTCAACAGGATCACTAACGGAAACGAGAGGATGAATGGACCCGGTA
>QHXL01000299.1:5555-10064 GCA_003222935.1 Acidobacteriota bacterium | reverse complement strand
CTCTCGCAACACCTTTGCCTTTGCCTGCCATTCATCATTTGCAGTCTTCGCTTTTGACAGCTCAGTCAGCAAAGCCTTAACGACGTTGTGTTCTTCGTACGCTTCAAGAGTCAGGTCGTGAGTCGCTTCAGGTTTTTCCAGGGCTGGATAGAAAATCTTCTCTTCCACATGCGTGTGGAGCTCAAGTTCGGTCTTGATCCGATTGAAGACATCCAGCTTCCTTTTACCGGTAGCGGTTTCCAGTTGATCAAAAAGTTCGGCGACTTTTTCGTGATCGGTTTTTAGCAACTCGAAGGCATCCATCGTCTTCCAGTCTCCTTCAGACTAATCAGATTATGTGTAGCTTATTTCTGTCTCGTACGAGGTTCCCATCAGGCCGCAAGGCTCAATCACCAGGATCCAATCCTTAACAGACTCGGAATCATTAGCAGCAAACTAGAGGCCAAACAGTTTAGAGAGGCAGCTCGCCTGATTGCGGATTGGGCCGCGGGTGATCGAATCAGAATAAGGACGATTGAGTCCCAGTGACGTACCGGAGTAATACGTTTTTTTGTGCTGGTCCAAGAAAGGAAAAGAACCCAAATTTTGGGCTCTAATTTGTCTGTTGCTTGTGAGTGAATGAAGAAGAGGTTATCTGGTGGAGCAGAGGCTGCACCACATCACCACGCGTTCCGATTGCTTAGAACACCCCGGTCTTTTGCAGAGTTTTGAGGAAGTTATATGTGACTAACACTTCAAATCGCGTGTGGTTGTTGATTTGGAAGTTGTTACTAAATGCTCGAGTGTAGAAAGTCGAAATCGATAACTCAGGGGTCAGTTTATAACTGCCGTTGACGAAGTAGCGACGCCCGATCGTGTATCGATCACCGTTAAACGGACCATAGTTGGGATCAATCTGAGCATAACCACCCCCCAGCGTGAGTCGCTTCTGAAACAGTGCTTTTTCGCCATACACGGCAAGCCCGGCAGCTGCATTGGCATTGACTCGCTCATAGATTTCCAGGCGAAAGAAATCTATGGGTTTGAATTCCGGTGTCTTCACTCTCAGGCCCTGGCGTAACGTGTCGACGCCTGACTGAAACGAATAGTCACCAGATACAACGACTCGCTCACCGATTCGTTTGCTAGCCAAAAACTGATGGTAGTTTGATTTCTTTAGTCTGTTCCAACGCTTATTGATATTCGGCGTATTTACATCGCCAAGGAATGCGTACGTAGCCGAGATCTCGTCGAAGAAAAAGTTTTGAGGTCGTTGTACGACGAGTCGCTCACCGATCAGGTATCCGTCGTTGTCATAGGAGGTAATTTCAGTCGACTCACCTCGATTGAAATAGAGACCCCCGAATTGAACTTCAACGCCTGGTACTGGCTTGGCTGACAGATAGAGTTGTTTCAGATAGAGATTAGTGACGGGGTCACCGGTTCCGATCCCGGTATCGTTGAAGCCAACAACGAATCTGTTGCCGGTAAAGATTCCCGCATTCAGGCTGTAATTGCCCGCCTGATCAAACTTGAATCGTCCTTTGAATTGCACCTGATACTGAGCTTGCTTCGCCGTGGTCACATCCTGGGTGTTTTGCACGAAACGAGAGCGAGCGACGAGCGAGATTGTCTGCAAATCAATCCAACGAGAGAAACCTGTCTGCGCGGTTGGGCCATTGAGAGTAGTTGATCGTGTACTGGGGCTCGTGGAGGATCTGCTAACAACGAACGGATCGGTCTCCAACTCTCGGCGATAAAAGGAGCGTGGGCGCTGCAAATTGCGTTTCTGAGGATCGACGATATCCTGCTCGCCGTAAGTAAAGGATAGAGTTAAACCGATCCCCCGTGCCTGCTTCATTTTCTCTTCCTGCAACTGGGGCACACGGTCCGTTGCAAAGTCGAGCCACTCGCGCGCAGTGAGTACGCCGTCTTTTGGTTTGGTATCCGCGTTTTCAGTTTTCAAACCCTCTTCCACCAAACTATAGGTCAGGAGTCCGTGACCAAATTGCGCGGCTTCCAGTGCTGCCTGATAACTCTGTGCGGCAGTGAGAATGTACATACCCTTCTCATAGGCAAGTTGGGCCAGACCCTTCGAATTCATCGGCCCGCGGCGTTTTTCTTCTGCTTCAAGCGCCTGGCCGGAATTGCAAGCATCGATGAACATCAGCAAATGACCCGCGTCGATTCCCTGGACAGCCTGGGCCAATTCAACATCCGAAATACTGTGCGACAGAATCGTCTGCAGATCCTGTTCGTTCAGAATCTCGCGTTCACCCATGAAGCCAAGGTCGTGGGGTATCAAGTAGAAACGCTGACCCTGCGCTGTTCCATGTCCTGCGAAGTAGATAACAACGGTATCTTCTGGTTCCACTTGCCTGAGCTTTTCGAGAACGGGAGGTTCACTCCGAACGTCTGTTTGTTTCGATCCGGCTAAACGCTGCAGGGCAGAGATCACGTTTGCCTTGGTTGCGTCGGCGTTGATTAGGGGAATGATTTCGATTCGTTCGAAGCGTGAATCTTGTGAAAGTTTTTGACGCAGTTCCTGACTGAAGCCCTGTGCATCAGCCACAGCGTACTTCAGGTTGTATTGAGGGTTGGCATATTCATTGATGCCAACCGTGATGATGTAGGCAGTGCTGGCACGTCTCAGAGATTGCGCGCCAGTTATTGAGAGAAGAGCATCCTTGCTTT
Organism: Acidobacteriota bacterium; assembly: GCA_003222935.1. GTDB lineage: Bacteria > Acidobacteriota > Blastocatellia > Pyrinomonadales > Pyrinomonadaceae > PSRF01. The sequence continues at coordinate 7,391 of QHXL01000299.1, read as the reverse complement.
TGACATTGTCCTGGTTGAAAGCATAAGCCGTTAGACGATTCGCTCCTTCCGTGATTGTTACGTCCTCTTCGAGGGTGACGGATGGCGCTCCTTTTAATGTATCGCCGGGCCAAACCTTGACCAACGCTCCGTTTCGGAACAAGCGCAGGTCGCGTGCGCCGGTGCCCCGGGGATTATCTTTGTCAGGCGCGGCATCAGTGACCTCGATTCGGATCTTCACCCGACGTGATGAAGTGCCGGTTTCAGCCGGTGACGGACCCGGAAGCGTTAGCTTAACGATTGGCTGACGACGATCCTTGCGTGACACGTCGTTTTCCACACGTGGACGCTTTCCAGCAAAGATGTGAAGAACCATTCGATGGGCGCGACGTTGAATGTGTCGTGATCGTAACGCCACAGGATCTGGTTCCAGGCGACCGGAGTCCCGTCAAACAGGCCCTGTGGAGTAACAGTGATCCATTCGCTGCCATCGTCCAGCGAGATGAGTGTAAGCAACTGATCGCCGGTTTTTGTGTCCCAGAGAAAAGTGGATCCATCGTCCCCGGCTGAAGCGAGGAGACGCGAGTTTGGACTGAAGGCGATGGAATTGATATTCGCGGTATGCCCGGTGAGAGATGACAATGGTCGCTGGGACGTTACGTCCCAGATTTGAATTGTGTTGTCCGTTGCGCTCGCCGCTATCCATTGACCATCAGCAGTGAAAGCGACGTTAGTAATCCTTTGCTGACTGCCTCTTAGAACTTCGCTAATACGGTTTGCTTTCAAATCCCAAACCGCTACTTCTCCTCGCGAGGTCGAACTCCCGTCAGAGAGGGAACTACCGATCGCTAACTTCGCGCTGTCTGCACTGAAAGCAATCGCAGTTGCCGTACCGCGATGACCGGTAATGTCGCGTAGCCTTTTACCCGAGCCGCTATCCCAAAGCGAAATATTTCCGGCAACGTCAAGTGTGGCGACGAATCGAGCATCAGGGCTGAAAATCGCATCGACACATCCGCCCAGGACGGTGATCGTATTGAGTTCGCGACCAGAGCCTACGTCCCAGATCTTTATCTGACTTCCGGAGTTCAAGAATTGATCCGGACTTGAGACACGTTTAGCCGGAGAATACGTCGCGGCCATGAGGCTGCTGTCGCGACTGAAGCTGACACTTTGGACCACTCCCTCACCCCGGGCCTCAAGCCTGTTCACCTGACGTCCTGTTTGGGTTTCAATAACGCTAAGTATTCTGGTGTTTGGTTCAACTACGACGAGTTTAAGTCCATCGGGAGAAGGGAAGCCGATCATCTTGTCGTTTGGTTGGCTGAGCATTCGCAGTCCGCGACCTGTACGCAGATCCCAGAAGGTACGACCTCCGGAAAACAAACGGTTCCCATCAGCACTAAACGAGATCTTGTACGCCTGATTAGTTCGGCCATTGAGCTTTAGTTGTTGCTTACCGGTCCTTGCGTTCCAGATAACGGTCGGGGAATTCAAACCGCCAGTTGCGACCTGATTGCCATCGTCGCTGACGCGCACGATATTTGAAGACTGCGACGTTGAATCGCTCGAAGCACGCGGTTCAAAACTAGTCAGTTCATGGCCGCTTGTGACGTCCCAGATCTTAATTCGCTGGCCATCAGAGAGAGCCAGGAATCGACCGTTGCTACTCAACTCCGTATTGCTATTCTTATCCGCTACGCGGCCTAACTCACGCTCACGTCCACCTGCAGCCAAATCCCGGAGTTGCAACCGTCCCTCGCTTATTGACGAGATCAACAACCTACCACTCGAGGTAAATGCCAACTGAGCGTTAGCAATCGAGTTGTTCGGCAAGTTGATGGACCGTGGTTGTCG
>QHXL01000299.1:0-5548 GCA_003222935.1 Acidobacteriota bacterium | reverse complement strand
ATTTTCGACAATGATCACGGCAAGTTGACGACCATCAGGACTAAGTGCTGCGCTGCGAGCAGGTGAAGAAACAATCTTTTGCTCTGGGCGAATTTCACGTCCGGTATCGACGTCCCAGACTCTGATTGCATCACTGACTGACAGGAGAGTCCGATCGTCCACTCCGAAAGTAATGAGGTCTATCTCTTTAGACTGCGGGCCACGTTCCGTCTGAGCCAGCGTTTGTAGCTCTCGTCCGCTTACAACGTCCCAGATCCTTACCAGGTTATCCGCACCAACCGTGGCGAGCAGGCGACTGGTCCGACTGAAGGCAACGAGGGGTGAGTTGCCCGGCGCGTTCTGGATTCCACTTTGAAGATTTCGCAACTCTCGACCAGTGGACGTTTCCCAAAGTTTGATAACGCTACTGCCTAATGTGGTCGTCGCAAGCAAACGGCCGTCAGGACTGAAAATGAGACGAGCTGCGCCCAATGAACTGTTGTAGCCGGTTTGAAGTACGAGTTCAGGTTTGGCAGATACCTGTTGTGCGGAACTATTACTGGAGTTCTCGTTTTCGAAGGAGCTTACGGCGAGTTTGTTATTAATCTCATGGGCTCGAAGAATGAGGGGATTGATAAGACAAAGCGCTGCAAGTAGAGGCATGCTCTTTCCGAACAACGTTGCGCACCTTAGGCTTATTCTCATTCCCAGTTACTCCATGGACTTGTCGATAAACTCCGGCGCAGGCTTGTTCAGGATCGATCACCCTGAAGTGATGTAACTCAGCAAAACCATTTTACGGGCAAATAGAAGACTGACAACTACCCAAGGGAGGTGTTATCGATGTTGCTCGCCTCTGAAAGTGATTGATCGAGCGACTTAATCTCGTGAACGAGTCAATAACACTCAATCAGGACGCTACGCTTCTGACTATTATTTAATGGAGGGGGTTTTTTGATGGAGCAGAGGGGCGTCGAACCCCTACAAGAATAATCCATAGAAGAGAAGCCCAAGCCCAGTTACTAACGCTGAGATTCCAGCTACTAAGAACATCGATGATTCAACAGGCTTAACACGTACAAGACTAGCCTGCATCAGCGCTTCACGTAGACCTTTGTGGAGCGCTAGAACGATCTCAACAATCCCGACCACCAGAAGAGTAGAGGCCAAAATATATTTCCACATAGCAATAGGATACTCAGAATTTTGGTGCGACCGCGAGTCCTCTCAGCTTCGGAGCCTTATCCAAAGATAATTCCGGTACGAGATCTCTAGACAAGCGGAAATTTCATGCGAGCCAATAGGTCACGGTACCGTCGGTCGCGAAGGATGGCAGGAGGCCAGTCGAAGCGTCGGATGTAGGGCATCAAGCTTTCACGCGCTACGAAGGCCTGATCGAGAAACTCGAAGGTTCGGTTAGTGTCGCCCAGAGCCGAATAGACTGTGGCCAACATTGAGGATGAGACAAATCCTTTTGTGCGCATTACCAACAACTCGTCCAGGAGGCGTTGCGCCTCGGCCCGTTTGCCGGCGAGCGCATAAACGTATGCAAGGTTGCCCAATCGAAATGACGTGCGCGGGTCCAGTTTCCGCACTATCTCGTATTCCCGGATTGCTTGATCGTACATGCGTTTGTGTTGATAGACGGAGGCGAGGCCCCAGTGACCCGAGGCATTATTGGGATCGAGTTCGAGAAACTTCTGATAGTGGGCCAGGGCTTCATCATCATGACCCGCTGCAAATAGAGCTAAACCGTAATGAAAATTGATAATCAACGATAAGGGATCGAGTTCCTTAGCACGGGTGATCTCGCGCAACGCTTCGTCTAATCTGTCCATGCCTGCAAGATAGTTTGAATACTCATGATGAGCTTCCGCAAGATTTGGATTTAGTTCGATCGCCCGCTTCAGTTCCTTCTCGGCTTCAGACCAATTCCAGTCATAGTGAAAAGCAATAGCTCCCAGTGCCGTGTGCGCTTCGGCGAGGCTACCGTCGAGTTCCAGGGCTTTTGCGGCAGCCATCTTTGCTTTACCGAACTCTGAACCTGGCGTCGCCGCATCAACCCCGGCAAATCCGAGCGCGCTATGCGCGTAAGCCAGTCCCGCATAGGCGAGTGCAAAGTCAGGATCCTTTCCTATTGCCTGTTCGAATGCGGCAACCGCTTTCGTCGCCCCCTCGGATCCTCCTCTATTAATGTGATACCGGCCCAACTTATAGAACTGGTCTGCCTCAAGATTGTCTGTTGAGTGCCGGCCGAGCTGTGCGAAGTCCGCACCAGTGAGTTTGATAGCCAGGGCCCGGGCCACCTTCGCAGATAGCGAATCTTCCAGTGTAAAGATATCTGCAGACTTTTCATCGAAAGTTTCGGCCCATAGCGATTTACCGTCTTCACTGCGGATTAATTGAATGGTCACCCGAATGCGATCGCCGGCACGCTGAACGCGTCCATCAAGAATTGAGTCGACCTGTAAAGCACGGCCCGTTGCAGGCAGATCGAGATTAGCGGCGGAATACTTCAGTACTGCACTGGTGGGTCTAACTGATATTTCTTTCAGGTTGCTCAATTTTGAAATCAAAGCGTCAGCGATCCCTAATTCCAGAGATGCATCACTACTTTCGGCATTGAGTGGTTTGAACGGCAGCACTGCCAGGGATTTGAGGGGTCGATTTGCCTCAAGCGCATTCAGCTGGTTTCGCTCTTTCGCGCGGCTGAACAGGACAAGAGCGACAACAACCGCAACACCGATCAAGGCTGCCACTCCCAGGAACACCATTCTCCGTCTCGGTCCGGTTGTCTCTAATTTTTCCGGTCCAAAATGAATCGCGGACGTTGTTGGTAAGTGGTCCCTCTCTTTACCGTTCTCCGAAAGAAGCTCCTCCTTTGCCGCATAGGCTTGAACGCCTCCAGCCGAAGTTGTGACTGCACCCACGAATCGATAACCCCGTTTGGGCACCGTCTCGATATATCGCTTTCCATCTCCGTTCTCATTAAGGATCGTCCGCAAACGCCAGACGTGATGAGTGAGATTCGCTTCCTCAACAAAACTATCGGGCCACAGAGTTTTAACCAGTTCGTCCTTTTCAATTAATCGGCCTGGTCTTTCGACAAACAAAACCAGAGTCTCGAGAGCTTTTGGCGTTATCTGCACAAGTTTGCCGTCGCGCAGAAGCTGACCCTCTGCTGGATCAAGACGAAATGGTCCAAATTCGTAGATATGGTGGTTTTGATTAGACAAAGTAAATGAAATAGAGAAATTGAAGAGATTTTTGAGAGCGTCCGTAGAGGACTAAATTTCCCTGAAGCGACAAAGTGTGCCGCGCTGGTCGGGCATTTTTCGCATGCACATAGGCGCCTACCCAGGAACGGTTTGAATTTTAGCGGAGATAAAAAGGATGTAGTCCGAGCGGGCTCCGCGATCCGGTTACGAATAGTCCCTGGCGTTCTGAGACCCAAACTAGAGACCCAGATTGCCCGTGGGCCAATGTTAGATGAAACAGGTCTAGATAGCCATCCTTCTCAAGGAACATTTTGATGACACTTCAATCGTGCAGAACCTACTGGCGCTCGTGGCAAGCGAATTGGCTTAGCGTTTCAGTCGTTATCCCGGCCCTATCGTTTATGTTTGGGACGTCTCCCCCGCCCGAGACAATTTCATTTGTACACCAGGCTGACGCATCGAATACCAGCCGAAACTACACTCAAATTCCGCATTCCGATTTAGAAAATAACGCTCGCCTCATTGTGTTTGCGACTCCCCGCAGATCTGGGCCGGATAGTCCAACAGTCGTTGCACCAATTGGCGTCTGGTATTCAGGCGGCAGCTGGAGAGTGTTCACCGAAGACGGATCGCCGATGCCATTAGGTGCAAACTTCAATGTTGTCGCGATACCAGAAGGTAGGAAGACCTTTGTCCATACCGCGATGGCTTCAACCATTCTAGGCAACGTTACACAAATTGACCGGCCTGAACTTAATGGAAATCCGAAAGCAACGTTGATAGTCGGGCAGCTGTATGGACCAGATGGAACTCCCGGAGTCTACAACCCGCACCCTGTTGGCGTGTTCTATAACGGAAATCGTTGGTGCGTTTTCAATGAAGACCTGGCACCTATGCCTCCAGGGGCTTTATTCAGCGTCGCTATTGCCGGTACGCAGACTCTCACGAAAGAGAAAGACGATCTTTCAACAAAGGAAACTGATCCCAAACGCGTCATCGTCGTGACTCAAAACTGGAATCCAGTAGGCCCCGCAGGCGTTTACAACAGGACAGAGGTCGGCGTGAGTCTCAAACAAGGTGGGTGGTTTATCGAAAGCGTTGGAAAGACGGAAATCGCTTCCGGTGCATCCTTCAATGTCTTGTCACTTCCTGTTGGTGCCGTAAGAACCGCGGGGGGATTTATCTCGCCGTCTGCAGTTATTGCTGGTGCTACAAACGCGCACAACGATGTAAATCTGTCGTCAACCGACTCTGATTCAGTATCACCCCGACTCGCGGTTTCCAACTCAAACGTATACGTCGCCTGGCGCGAACAGACGGACCGAGGGAATGAAATCCGCTTCGTCTCAAGTTCCGATAACGGTCGTAGTTTTGGCGGAGTGGAGATACTGAGCCGACCAGGTGTCTCAGCGGTCGCGCCGGACGTAACTGCATTCGGCAACACTGTGTTTGTTTTTTATTTGGCCGAACGGGACGTGTGGTGTCGTCGGAGCTTTGATGGCGGTCGAGTTTTTGGACCGCAAATAAATGTTAGTGAGAGTCCGGAAATTGATTCATTCGATTTGAATGTCGTTAACAACGGCAATTCCGTGTTTGCCGTCTGGGCAGAACATCAGACAGCGAGCGCCGATATTGTTAGTCGCAAGTTTTTAAAATTCCGGCGCTTTGACAACTACGCCATGGCCCCGGTTCGCGAAGTAGGAACGGGCAATGATTCTGAACCGAAACTTGCTGTGCGTGGCAATCGCGTGGTCCTGACGTTTGCGAGCTCTCATTCTGAGGGCGATCTCGATACGCATATTGCGATTAGTGAAGACCGCGGCAACAACTGGAGGCTGGATGAGTCACCCATTTGGGGAAATTACGGCAATCAGCAATATGCTCAACCCTATATTTTACCTTCGGGAAGCGTTCAGTTCACTTACGAATCTCGGCCGCCCGGTCGTATCGAAGCAGTCCTGGAGGATCTGGGATCAGCTCAGCGCAATCCGATCTCCGAAAATCGAAGTCGCACCATGCTGCTAAATGGCCGGAACCTCTCCACCGGCATCAACGGACTAGTCGAAGGTAATCGTGAGCCCATGGTTCTCGCTGGAGCCGTCGTCGGAAACGAATTAGATGTGAGTTGGACCCAATTCGACGGTCGCAGACGAAGCCTCTACTTCGCGCGCAACGGAAGACCACTCCAAGTCTTGGATGCACAGGGAATCGATCCCCGAAATCCCTCGATGGCGTCATTGGATGGCAACGTTGCGATCGCCTGTACCGACCGTTCCTCACCAGGAGCGCCCGAGGAAATTCAGCTGCGAATTGGTCCAACCTTCTCGAGCATTAACTTGAGCGAGAGTCCA
>QHXL01000674.1:2867-3314 GCA_003222935.1 Acidobacteriota bacterium | reverse complement strand
CCTGACATAAGTAACTGATGGCATCACCAATCAGTGCCTTACGACAGGAGAAGCGCGCCATCAGCGCGCGCCGAGCAGTTTCTTGAAGTTGCCAACAGATCAGTGCGAGCCAGGCCATAAGCCCCAGCTCTGGGGCCCCGACAAATACTGCGGCGCCCACCACAACCAAACCAAGTGGCAAGCTCAGGAGTAGAGTCAGGACGAGCGCTCCGCTGATCCGGCTCTTACTTTCTTCCGATTCTGAGGTAGCTGTGATTACGGTGAGGGGATAAACGATTACCGACGCGTGCACCGAATTGAGGAAGAGCATTAAGCCGAAGAGCACCGTCCAGACGCCATAACTTTCTGGCGAAACCGAACGCGCCAGGATGATGGTCGTCAGAAAGTTTCCCAGGCTGACGATGGCCTGATCACCAATGGCCCAAAACCCTTGCAGATCGAACAGAC
>QHXL01000674.1:1198-2803 GCA_003222935.1 Acidobacteriota bacterium | reverse complement strand
TCGTGAATTTCATGCTGAAGTCTCTTGCAAATTCCCTACTCTCGTGGCGATGAAGTCAGTACCGAAACGCGGTAGCGTCGGGCCCGTTTGAAATTATTGGGCTCAATTCGTAGAACAACCCGACGCTACCGCGTTTCGGTACTGACTTCAGCGCCACTAAGTTGACTGTTGCAAAAGCCTCTGAGCATATCGGACATCTAACTTCCTTCGGACCATCGTGTCGATTGGTCACTCGATAACCAACCCCGCACTGAGTAGTTGAGCTTGCGAAGTGTCCCCATCCAGTCGTAACCGCCGTAGATTTTTCGCCGAAACGAATCGAGATCGTCCTCCGTGTGAATCACGATTCGAGAGAACGTTGTTTGTTTGTCTTCAACGGTCTTGCGGCCGAGTTCAGTGGTGAAAAATATTTCGATTCCCTGCTCTGCGAGAAGCGCCCTCGCGACGTGCGGATATGAACCATAGTGGCCGAAGGGAAAGGCAAAATACGTTGGCGTAAATCCCAGGTGTTTCTTGAAGAGCGAAATTCCCCTGGCCGCATCGGCGGTAATATCTGCAGAACTCAAACTCCCCATGTTCTCGTGACCGTGACTGTGAAACTGCACGTCAACACCTGCCGCACTCATTTCGCGCAGCTGTGACCACTGAAGTGGCTGCCACAGTGCCGGGTAGTCTTCCTCGGAGCGTTTTTCTGAAATCGTTCGTCGTTCAAAGACTTCAATGTTTTCTCCCTCAACCAAACCGGTACAAATGAAAAGGTTCAGCTTCATGCCGAATTCACGCGCGATGGGCCAGGCGAGGGCATAGTTATCGTTGTAGCCATCATCAAAAGTAATTAGCGCAGATCGTGGCGGAAGTTCACGCAGGCCTCTCATCGCTCCGCTGAATTCTCGAAGGGTGAGCGAAGTGAAGCCTTCGCTGGCAAGAACCGACATCTGTGCACGGAACTGAGCAGGGGTGACTGAATATCGGGCTTGCTGTTTATCGTTTCCCGAACGAGGTAGCACGCGGTGATAGCACAGCACTGGAGGTACGAGAGGTGCAGTCCCGCGATCGCGGCGGGTGACTGGCCAGGCGGCGCGCGTTGCTACTTTGCTGAAGAAGATGGAGGGTCGCATGGGGAACCTAGACGGCGCCTCCTCCCTTCCACACCACGGGAACGGTCTTCAAAAGAATCTTGAGGTCAAGCTTCAGCGACCAACCGTCTATGTACTGAAAATCGTGCTGTACCCAATCCTCAAATCTGATCGTGTTGCGCGCGTTGATCTGCCAGAGGCCAGTAATGCCCGGAAGAACACAAAAGCGCCGGAGGAGCCAACCGCCTTCGAATCGCAACACATCACGTGTCGGCAACGGCCGTGGTCCAACCAGGGACATCTCACCTTTCAGAACATTGATTAGCTGTGGCAGTTCATCGAAAGACGTCCGGCGCAGGATCGCACCTACACGCGTCACTCGCGGATCGTCCTTAATTTTGAAAACAGGACCACCGGCTTCGTTTTGCTGCTCCATTGAAGGTTGCAGCGCTTCAGCGTTCTCAACCATGGTTCTGAACTTGTACATCTTGAAGCGGCGGCGATTTCGGCCATGCCGTTCCTGTTTGAA
>QHXL01000674.1:0-1183 GCA_003222935.1 Acidobacteriota bacterium | reverse complement strand
AATAGTGGCGACAGAAAAACAATGCCGAGTACTGATCCGATCAGGTCGATGGCTCGTTTAAAGACGTACCGCACGTCGTCCACCACCGGCTTCAGTGAGGTGACCGCAAAGCCTTCCAGGTGCTCATAACCCAGATTTGCATATGACGGCTCAAAAATGGCGGACAGATACTTCGATTCAACGCCCACGCGCTCGCAAACGCGAATAGCGTTGTCAATGTCGGTGTAAAAAGACTTGACCGGCAGCGTGATGAGGACTTCGTCGACAACATTGTTTACGAGGATGCTCTCAAGTTCTGCCAACTCTCCCAACATGCGATCCTTGATCTGAATAAATGAGGAGGGTGGCCCGGCGTTGTCAACGAAGCCGAGAACCCGATAATCGGTGGCGGCCCCTCCACTCAGTTCACGATAGAGATACTGCGCCCTCGCTCCGCTGCCAACGATCAAGACTTGCCTGGGGTGCTTCCCGGAATTTCCTGAAACAGTAAGTGCATTGAGTAAAACTCTGACGGCGATTGCCAGGATGATCGAGAGTGCCCAGAAGACGAATACCGTACCGAAGCTGAAGGCTCCGGCTCGGCTCGTGACCACAAAGATAAGCGCCAGTGAGCTACCGGTTAGCGTGGCTGCAAGCAGACGCAGAATTGCTTCAAAGCTCAGTTTTCGATTCTGATTTCTATAGAGTCCAAAACTACGGCAGGTGCTGGACCAGAGAAAGGAGAAGACGATCAGCAGCAGCAGGTTCTTTACCGAGATCCGCACTGATAGAAAGCCGGCGGCCTGACCAGGCAGGGCAGCGAGGTTTGTGATGATAAAGGCGCCAAGCACCGAAAGAATTGCGATAACAACATCAGCAACTTTGTAAGACAACGTTAGGAACTGCGAAGCCGATGCGACCGAAACGCCAATCCCGGACAAGGCCGAGGAGTCGCGCTCGTAGGTCGGAAACTGTTTTGGAAATTCCCCGCTTGCTTGCATAACGAATGAGAAGTCTTCAGTTAACCGCAAAGCGGTTACGCCTCAGAGCCCAGGGTTGCCGAGCTTTGGCGGCTACCCTGGGAAGTAAGAACCAAATGAACCAACCCCAACGGGGTTTCGTCATCCAAAAATTTCAATAATCCCTCGTCCACCAAAAACGGTCGCAACCCCGTTGGGGTTAGATGGTCTATCGTTCCTTTTCC
>QHXL01000298.1:12521-12998 GCA_003222935.1 Acidobacteriota bacterium | reverse complement strand
CGCGCTTCAGCCGGCTGATCCCTGGCAGTCGGTCATGCCGCAAATCCTGGCGCGCATTAAAGCGCCTGTCTTCCCGAAGCGTAACTTTGTGATTACGAAGTACGGCGCGAAGGCCGATGGCACGACAGATTCGAGTGAAGCCTTTAAGAAAGCTATTGCGGCGTGCAACAAGGCGGGAGGCGGCAGAGTTGTTGTTCCTGCCGGAACATTTCTGACTGGCCCGATCCACTTGAAGAGCAACGTCAATCTCCACGTCTCAAGTGGAGCGACAGTCAAGTTCAGCCAAAATGCGAGTGACTACCCCACAGTCTTTTCACGTTGGGAAGGCGTCGAGTTGATGAACTATTCGCCGTTCATTTACGCGTTTGAGCAAACGAACATTGCGATTACGGGTGAAGGCACGCTTGACGGCCAAAGCAACAAAGATGCGTGGTGGCCATGGAATGGTCGGGCTGGTTATGGCTGGAAGGAAGGCGA
>QHXL01000298.1:6199-12396 GCA_003222935.1 Acidobacteriota bacterium | reverse complement strand
AGTTTATCCAACCCTATCGCTGTAAGAATGTTTTGATCGAAGGCGTCACTGTTATCAACTCTCCGATGTGGGAGCTTCATCCGGTACTTTGCACAAACGTCACCGTTCGGGGAGTGAAAATTAATAGCCATGGCCCAAATAACGACGGTTGCGATCCGGAATCGTGTACAGACGTTTTGATTGAAAATTGTGAATTTAATACCGGCGATGATTGCATCGCGATCAAGTCGGGACGCAATGCCGATGGTCGGCGCCTGAATGTTCCTACGCAGAACATCATCGTTCGTGGTTGCCTTATGAAGGATGGGCACGGTGGCGTAACTGTTGGGAGTGAGATCTCCGGCGGAGTCCGCAACTTGTTTGCTGAAAACTGTCGTATGGACAGTCCAAATCTTGATCATGCGTTGCGTGTAAAAAACAACGCGATGCGGGGTGGTCTGCTTGAGAACCTGCACTTTAGAAATATCCAGGTTGGACAGGTAGCGCATGCAGTAATCACTATCGACTTCAATTACGAAGAAGGCGCCAAGGGTAGTTTTATTCCAGTCGTGCGAAACTACACTGTCGATCGATTGGTGAGCACCAGGAGTAAATACGCGCTGGACGTCCAGGGTCTAACGGGCGCGCCGATCTATGATCTGAAGAACATCAAGAACGCCAGTTTGAGTAATGTAAAGATCAACGGTAAAGATCTCGAGCAACTCCCGTAATGAAAGCACTGCTGAGTATCGTTTTCACCCTCGTTGCCTGTTCCATCGCTTTCGGCCAGGACGCCGTGACCATTTATCTCGCCGGTGATTCGACGATGGCGCAAAAGACCGCCGACAAACGACCCGAAACAGGTTGGGGTGAAAAGCTCCAGTCGTTTTTCGATCCTGCGAAGGTCAGGGTTGAGAATCACGCTAAGAATGGTCGCAGCACGCGAAGCTTTATCGAAGAGAAGTCGTGGGCCGCAATCATAGATAAACTGAAAAAGGGCGACTATGTCTTTATCCAGTTTGGTCACAACGATGAAAAAGAGAACACTGAACGCTACGCTTCGCCCGTTGACTACGGTACCAACCTGAAGAAGTTTGTTAACGAGGTCAGGGCCAGGCAGGGTTTGCCGGTGCTGTTTACTCCAGTTGTCCGGCGGCGATTCGATGAGCAGGGAGCTTTCGTCGATACCCACGGAAAGTATCCCGATGTTGTTCGTTCTGTTGCGGCAGAGTTGAAGGTCCCGTTGGTCGACATGCACCGGAAGAGTGAAAAGTTGGTGCGGGAGCTCGGAGTGGAGGAATCGCGAAAGTTGTTCCTGCAGTTAAAGGCCGGCGAGAACGTGAACTATCCGAAGGGAGTTGAGGACAACACTCACTTCAACCCATTTGGAGCCGAGCAGATGGCTGCGCTAGCGGTCGAAGGAATTAGGGAGTCGAAGCTGGGATTAATGAAGTATTTGAGGAAGAGGCCGAGTGCATAGAACGGGACCATTGAGTAAGTCTTCTACTACCGCGAAGCGGTTGCGACCCATCCAGTGGCGAACCATCGTATGTAGCGATAGTGGCGCAACCCCGTGGGGGTTGGTTGTTAGTTCTTTCTGATCCCAGCGTAGCCGCCAAAGCGCGACAACCCTGGGCTCCGGGGCGTTACCGCTTCGCGGTAATTTGAAATCTGTAGGCTGATCAAAAATATGAGTACAACTAAACTGACTGCGCTCTTACTCCTCGTTCTCACTTTTGCCGGCGCCGCTTTCGCGCAGCAGAAGTCGGTGACTGAAGAGATCGCCAACACTGCAATGACCGGTCTGTGGAAGAATCCTTTGCGGACCGAATCTGCAGCAATCCCTGCGCGTTGGAACTACGAGTTCGGAGTTGTCCTTAAAGGCCTCGAAGGTGTTTGGCTAAACACGGGAGATGGTCGCTACTTCGCGTTCATTCAAAAAGGGATGGACAGCTTCGTCAATGCAGACGGCACCATTCGGACCTACAACCTGGAGGAGTACAACCTGGACCAGGTCAACTCCGGCAAAAATCTGCTGCTGCTTTACAAGGTTACTGGCCAGGAAAAGTATAAGAAGGCCGCGACATTACTGCGAGAGCAGTTGAAAACACATCCGCGCACTTCTGATGGCGGTTTTTGGCACAAGAAGATTTATACGAACCAGATGTGGCTCGACGGTCTTTACATGGCCGAGCCGTTTTATGCCGAATACGCGGCCATGTTTCATGAAGACGCCGACTTCGACGATATCGCGAAACAGTTCATCCTGATGGAGACTCACTCTCGAGACACTGAGACAGGTCTCCTGTATCACGGTTGGGATGAGTCGAAGCAGCAGCGCTGGGCCAATCCGACGACAGGGCGTTCACCTAACTTCTGGGATCGAGCGATGGGGTGGTACGCGATGGCCCTGGTGGATACGCTCGATCATTTTCCGCCTCAACATGCGAAGCGAGCAGAGTTGATTGCAATCCTCAATCGTCTAGCTAAGGCGGTAACCAGGTATCAGGATTCCAAGTCCGGACTCTGGTACCAGGTGATGGACAAGGCGACAGAAAAGGGAAACTTCCTTGAAGCCTCGGGATCGAGCATGTTTGTCTACGCCCTGGCGAAGGGAGTTCGTAACGGTTACCTGCCGCAATCCTATCTGGCTGTTGCTCAGCGGGGATATAAAGGCCTGGTCGATCGCTTCATTAAAAAAGATGCGAATGGACAGACGAACCTGGACGGCACAGTCGCTGTTGCTGGCCTTGGTGGAAATCCATATCGCGATGGCAGCTATGGGTACTACATAGGTGAACGAGTCGTCACTAACGATCCAAAGGGTGTCGGCGCTTTTTTGATGGCAAGCAACGAGATGGACATTGTTGCTAAGCATCTACCCGGCAAAGCCAAAACGGTTCTTCTCGATTCATACTTCAATAACGAAATGAGGAAAGATGCCACGGGTCAGCTGGTGTCGTGGCATTACAAGTGGGACGAATGGTCCAACGGGGGGTTCTCGCTCCTGGGCCATGTATTTAGAACCTACGGCGCCAGAACTGACACCCTGCGCGCAGCGCCGACCGCCTCGTATCTTAAGGGCGCGGACATCTATATCATCGTGGATCCCGACACCCCTCAGGAAACAGAGAAGCCCAACTATGTTGAAGCAAAAGACGTTAAGGCGATTGCGGACTGGGTGAAAGCCGGCGGTGTTCTTGTGTTGCTTGGCAACGATGTGGGTAACTCTGAGTTTGATCACTTCAATCAGCTAGCCGGAGCATTTGGCATCGAGTTTAAGAAAGACAGTAGAAACAAAGTGCCTGGCAACGACTTCACGATGGGTCGCCTGGTTGTGACCCCTCCGCATCCGATTTTCAAGACCGCACGGAATCTTTATCTGAAGGAGCTTTCGACGCTTCAGATAAAGTCGCCCGCAAAGCCGATATTTGTAGATAACGGCGATACGATCATGGCTGTAGCCAAGTTTGGTAAAGGAACAGTTTTCGCGGTTGGCGATCCATGGTTATACGATGAGTACACCGACGGAAGAAAGTTACCGGCCGAGTATGACAACTACAAAGCCGCGACGGACCTGGCTCTTTGGCTGATACAACAATCTCCCAGAAAATAGTAGAGGTATACTACTCCCCCAACACGATGACCGAAGCAAAAGTAATTATGTTTAAGACGATCGATGCGGAGCGACGGGGAACGACATCTGAAGAAGTCGTCTCACAACTTCGCGAGATGATTCATAAAGGTGAGTTGCGACCTGGTGATCGTCTGCCGCCGGAACGAGACCTGGCAAAACTTCTCGGCGTTAGTCGTCCGACTTTACGCGCGGGGATTAGTTCACTCGCCGCCGTTGGAGTGTTGCAGCCACGACGCGGCGCCGGTACTTTCGTCGTCGAAGCGGAAGGTTCCCCGGCACTCGACAGTAGTCCTCTTCGATTGATGGCTTCGCTGCAACGGTTTACTCCCGCAGAGATGTTTGAAGCGCGCCGTTCTCTGGAAATGGCAATCGCCGGGTTGGCTGCTGAACGAGCGACAGGCGATCAGATGGCATCTATGTCGGAGGAAGTAACCGGTATGTTTGCCTCGCTTGATGAGCCGGAACAGTTTCTTGTGCACGACATGCGTTTTCATCAGACAGTCGCGGCGGCTTCCGGAAATCGAATACTGACTGCGTTGATGAACATGGTCGCGACAATCTTGTTCGAAGTCCGCAATAAGACCGTGAAGCGGGCGCGCGACTTAAAAGAGTCGGCCGAAATGCATCGGAGTATCTATCGAGCTATCCGGGATCGAAACCCTGATGCTGCACGTGATGCAATGCGCGACCACCTGATGCTCGCCCAACGTGCCCAGGAAGAGGAAGAGCGAACTTAACTCTTAGAACTTAGCCGCAGACGAGCGCAGATAAAACAGATCCGGATGTTGCCCTTACAAAAGTTCGCAAACTGCTATCGTCTCGTTGACGTGGCTAACAAATCTGAAATCTGCAATCTGAAATCTGCAATAGGCCTGCCCCTGCTCCTTCTCCTATTTTTTACCTCCGCTTATTCTCAATCCGTCTGGTCGCCCGACAATCGCGACGGCACTTATAAAAATCCAATCATCTACGCAGATTATTCTGACCCGGATGTCGTCCGCGTCGGCGACGATTTCTATTTGACGGCCTCGAGTTTTAACTCCGCGCCCGGTCTTCCTATTCTTCATTCAAGGGACCTGGTTAATTGGCGCATCATCGGCCACGCACTTCAGTATCAAACGCCCGTCTCTGTCTTTGCTAAACCCCAGCATGGAAATGGAGTCTGGGCTCCCGCGATCAGATATCACGACAACTATTTCTACATCTTTTACCCCGATCCTGATTACGGTATCTACATGACGAAGACGCGCAATCCGGCAGGACCATGGAGTGCGCCTCTGTTGATAAAGAGCGCGAAGGGCTGGATCGATCCGTGTCCGTTCTGGGACGACGATGGCAATGCTTACCTGGTCCACGCTTTCGCCAACAGCCGAGCGGGAATCAAGAGTGTTATTCACATTGCTAAGATGAGTCCTGACGGAACAAAGATCCTGGATGATGACCGCCTTGTCTTTGACGGCCACGCAAATCATCCAACAATCGAAGGGCCAAAACTTCACAAGCGCAACGGCTATTACTACATTTTCGCGCCTGGTGGGGGCGTGCCGACAGGGTGGCAGACTGTGTTGCGCTCCAAAAATGTCTACGGTCCCTACGAAGACAAGATAGTGATGGACCAGGGTCAGACCCAGGTTAATGGGCCTCACCAGGGAGCATGGGTAGAACTGAAGAATGGCGACTCATGGTTTATTCATTTTCAAGATCGTGGCCCATACGGACGGATCGTCCATCTGCAGCCAATGAAATGGATAAACGATTGGCCCGTGATCGGTATCGACAAGGATGGTGATGGTAAAGGTGAACCTGTTGATACGAACAAGCTGCCGGACGTAGGCCGGCGCTATCCAGCAGAAGTCCCGCAAACAACAGATGAATTTTCATCGCGACAGCTGGGTCTCCAGTGGCAGTGGCAAGCTAACCCGCAAGGTGCCTGGTCTAACTTGTTGGCAAGGCCCGGATGGTTACGACTGAATTCAGTTCCGCTGCCTTACGAGGCAGTGAACCTCTGGTCCGTACCGAGTCTGTTAACGCAGAAGTTACCTGCACAAACGTTTACGGTTACTACGAGAGTTGATGCGACGAACCTGTTGGCTAATGAAGCGGCCGGCCTGGTGATGATGGGAATGGACTATTCCTATATCGCAATCGTGCGAACCGAAGACGGATTCCGTTTAGAGCGAACTGAGTGTAAAGACGCTCCCAAGGGAACCGAAGAGACGAATGATAGTGGCGTAGCGCTGAAAACTGCAGTGTTATTCATGCGCATCACGATCGGCGAAGATGCGATGTGCAAGTTCAGCTACAGCAGTGACGGCCGGAACTTTTCGGAAATTGGTGAGCCGTTTAAAGCTCGCGAAGGTCGTTGGATTGGGGCGAAAGTAGGATTGTTTGTGGCCAGCTTCACGCAGGCAAAAGAACGGGGCTTTGCTGATTTCGATTACTTCCGATTTAAAACGTTAGCAGCCGCAGATAAACGCAGATAAGACGGATCAGAATTGAAAGAGGGAAGGAGGCTGTCTTTCTTTCTGGTCTGATCCGTCTTATCTGCGTTTATCTGCGGCTTATTTTTCAGTTCGGGCTT
>QHXL01000298.1:4055-6194 GCA_003222935.1 Acidobacteriota bacterium | reverse complement strand
CTCGACAAACTGTTTAGCGCGTTCCGTGACCACGCTCGCTTGTCCATCGCGGATAGCTTTTACATCGACCAGATCTGCGCCAACGCCTAGAGCACTTGCACCCGCCTTAATGAAGTCAGCGGCAGTTTTTAGGGAGACGCCGCCAGTAGGAACCAACTCGATTTGTGGGAGCGGTGCCTTCAACGCTTTCAAATAGCTCGCACCACCCATTGCACCGGCAGGAAATACCTTCACGAAATCCGCACCGGCTGTCCACGCAGTAACGACTTCAGTTGGCGTCAATGCGCCCGGCATGATCGCGACACCGTAACGTCGACAACAGGCGATCGTGTCGAGATTAAGTGCCGGGCTTACGACAAACTGTGCACCGGCGAGTATGCAGGCCCTGGCCGTATCTGCGTCGAGAACGGTTCCGGCACCGATCAATGCATCCTTGCCATATGCTTTGGCGCATTGTTCGATTACCCCTATGGCGCCGGGAACTGTCATGGTGATCTCGAGCACAGAGATGCCACCCTCGCGAATCGCATCAATTGCACGCATCGCTTCGTCGGCGGAAGTTGCTCGTACAACGGGTACGATGCCGATATCCCTGATCTGTTGAATCACTTCGCTTTTGGTCATTGTTTCTTAATGTCCGATAAACTTCAGTTTGTCTTTCCTGAAATAAACAAGATGCAGAGAACTAGTAGTCCCCCGAGAAGCGTGCGCTTGATGTCAACGACAAACTGAAGTTTATCGGACACTGGAGTTCGGACATTTTTACCTCGCGACTCTCGCCGTTCCACCTTTCATTACACGCTCCACTTCTGAAAGCGTCGCCATGGTGGTGTCGCCCGGTGTGGTCATCGCCAACGCTCCGTGTGCTGCGCCACATTCGACGGCCCACTGTGGTCCACGTCCAGTCAGAAAACCGTAAATGAGTCCCGACGCAAACGAGTCACCACCGCCGACGCGATCGAATACTTCGAGATTCTCCCGCACTATCGCCTGGTAGAGTTCTCCCTCGGCGAAACATACTGCTCCCCAATCGTTGACTGTCGCTGTCCTGGCATTTCGTAGTGTTGTTGCGACCACCTGGAAATTCGGAAACTCTGTGATTGCCCGCTCAATCATGCGGCGAAAGTTTTGGACGTCGAGTTTCGAGTGATGTTCGTCCATGCCTTCAACTTCAAATCCCAACGCCGCGGTAAAGTCTTCTTCGTTGCCGATCATTACGTCGACCATCGGCGCCAATTCACGATTAACCGAAACCGCTTTTGCTTGACCACCGATCGCCTTCCACAACGAATCGCGATAATTTAGATCGTACGAAACAATGGTCCCGTGTTTCTTTGCCGCCAGCATAGCCTCGCGAGCCACGGAGGGAGTCGTTTCAGAAAGCGCACAAAAGATCCCGCCCGTATGAAACCAGCGCGCACCTTCAGCTCCGAATATCTGATCCCAATCGATGTCGCCAGGCTTTAGTTGCGAGACGGCGGTGTGGCCTCGATCTGAACATCCGGCCGCGGCCCGCACTCCGAAACCACGTTCGGTAAAGTTCAAGCCATTGCGGACAGTGCGACCTACTCCGTCGTACTTCACCCACTTCAAATGTGATTGGTCGACACCACCCTGGTAGATCAAATCCTGGACTAATCGTCCGACCGCATTATCAGCAAGCGCCGTTACAACCGTTGCGTCCAGGCCGAAACATCGCTTTAGACCACGCGCGACGTTGTATTCTCCGCCGCCTTCCCACACCTGGAAAGATCGAGTTGTATGAACGCGACCGTCACCCGGATCGAGGCGCAACATTACCTCACCCAGGCTAACGATATCCCAACGACAGTTCTGTTTACTTTTAACTTCCAACATTGCGTTGATTTAGCGGAGTGCTGGGAATACAGATAGACAACTTGAGCCGAGGGTCGACAAGCTCAAGTCATCGAACATTGGAACATTAAATCCTATACCTGTGCCGGCTCAAGTCTCGGAACAAGTAAGTGAATAATCAAAAGCGCTAGCAGGTACACGAAGCCGCAGACAATGAATATAGGTACATAGTTGCTGTTCGTTGCCAGTAAGACATAACCGGTAATAGAAGCGAACAGCGACCCGCCAATAGCCCCCGCCATGCCGCCGATACCTACGACTGAC
>QHXL01000298.1:0-4017 GCA_003222935.1 Acidobacteriota bacterium | reverse complement strand
TATCTGAAGCCATGGTGAAAATGTTTGCGGACCAGCCCTGGTGTGCTGAGGCAGCGACAGCGATTAGTCCCACCGCGACCCACATATTGGTTACTGACGAGGCCAGAACAACCGGGACAACGCATAGCGCGCAGATCAACATAGTCACCTTGCGTGCCTTGTTGATGGTCCATCCCAGTTTGATCAATCTCGACGAGAGCCAACCGCCGCCTATGCTGCCAAAGTCGGCGAGTACATAAACGACAATAACGGGAACACTGAGTTGCCTGAGACTGATGTGGTAATTCGTGTCAAGAAACTTTGCGAACCAAAAAAGGTAAAACCACCAGACTGGGTCGGTCAGGAACTTACCGATAGCAAACGCCCATGTTTGGCGAAGTGGTAATAAGCTTACCCATGCGATTTTGGCCTCCGATTCAGGAGGGTCGCTTTTGATATGAGCAAGTTCTGAGGGAGAAAGGCGAGGATGTTCTTCGGGACGTCGATAAATTGGAATCCAGAAGATCAACCAGACGAAACCCAACGCACCTGTGGCCAGAAATGCTCCGTGCCAACCATAGTGCGAAACTATCCAGGGTACTGTCAGCGGTACGATGATTGGCCCAAGGTTCGATCCTGCATTAAAAATTCCGGTTGCCAGCGCGCGTTCTTTTTTCGGAAACCACTCTGCGACCGTCTTAATCGATGCAGGGAAATTGCCTCCTTCACCAAGGCCCAATCCAAATCTCGCAATGCCGAAACCGATTGCTGAATTGGCCAGTGCGTGAGCCATTGCCGCAAGGCTCCAAACAATCACGGCGAGGGAGAGACCCTTACGAGTTCCGAGCCAATCGATAATTCGCCCAACGACTAAAAGACTGATTGCGTAAGCAATGGTGAAGGATGTGACGATCCACCCATACTGCGCTTCGTTCCAGCCTATAGCGCGTTGCAGATCCGGGGCCAGGAAGCCCAGCACTTGCCGGTCGACATAATTGATGGTGGTCGCAAAGAAGAGTAAAGCGCAAATCACCCAACGATAACGACCGATGCGCCCGGAGACGCCTTCGGTAGCGGCAACCGTTGCTCCAATTATGCTGGCACCTGCTGCAGCCGGTGGTGAAACGTCTGACACTGATTTCGCCAGATTTGCCGCCTTAATTGTCTCGCTGGCATCGTTCATCTTTTGATCTCCTACTGAGAAGCAAGGGTTCGCGAAATCGCCGCGAGAAGGTCAAACTAAAGGTTATTGATTAACTCCGCTGGCAAGAAATCCGCCGTCGACTGCAAGTACTTCACCGTTAACAAAACTTGCTGCATCTGATGCAAGAAAGATCGCAGCGCCGGCCAACTCTTCGACGTTGCCAAAACGTTTCATCGGAGTGCGAAGAAGAAATTCGCGGCCTCGCTCGGTTTCATCTAGAAGCTTTTCGTTGAGCGGCGTTCGGAAGACACCTGGTGCAATCGCGTTTACCCGAACACCATGTTGAGCCCACTCGATTGCGAGCGACTTGGTAAGTGAAGCAACTGCCGCCTTGCTTGCACTGTACGCGGCTACTTCATAGAGCGCGACGAATGTGGACAGGGAGGCGATGTTTATGATGCTGCCGGACTCACGTTGCAGCATGTGTCGACCAAATACCTGGGCTGCGCGCAATGTGCCGGTCAGGTTTGTATCGATGATGTCGTGCCAGTCCTGTTCAGTGAAATCGAGGGTGGGAGCCCGCTTAGTACGTCCAGCAGAGTTCACCATCACGTCGACCTTGCCGAAGGCGGCAATCGATTCGTCCAGCACCTTCTGGAGCGAAGCTCGATCACCGACGTCGGATGCGACTCTTAAGGAACGTCGTCCACGCGATTCTATGTCACTGGCTGCCGCTTCGACCTGTTCAAGACGTCGCGATGTAGCTACAACATCCGCACCGGCTTCCGCCATGCCTCGGGCGATGGCGAGTCCGATTCCGGAGGTTCCACCGATTACTACCGCCACCTTCCCATTTAGTTCGAGACGCGAATAGCTCATAATAATAAGTTCTTTTCGGTAACTTTTTGGAATCAGGAACGTTTTTGAAGCGTCGATTCTAACCGAACTCTACCCGTAAGCTTCATGCTTTTTACAGGGCAGAAGCCAAAGGAGATTTTTGGAGAACTACTGGTTAAAGGTTAGACCACTTCGGAACTAGGCGGATACTGTGTACCATTGGGCATCGATTGCAGTCAAGGCCAAAAAACAGCCCCAGCGCTAAGGAATTGAGTCGTTTCCGCCGTTGAAAATGCTGGAAATTGCCGCTTGCGTTGTTTAGCCACGGATGTTAAAGTCAAGCTCTAATTTTTGGATTGGTCTAACCAGTCCGGCTAAGAGTTGATTGGTTGGGTTTCGAAGGGCGGTGCGCTTTTTGAGGCCTTTTTTAGTCATCGGTACGAAGACCCACGGTCGCGCCATTCGAGAGACATTTCATTGTCAGCTACAACTGAACAGAAGATAGATCGACGCGTTGCCGGTTCCAACGTTTGGTTGGCGCGCTCCGGTCGATCAGTACCCGCCTCGTTAGCCGAAATCACCCCGAGGAAGCTTAATTACGAAGTGTTACCGTCTGAAGAAGCTGTTGGGCAGGCAATGCTCGAGGAGATCGAACAGGCAGCAGCTAACAAAGAGGGTCCGCTCGTCGTCATTATCTTAGGAGGCCGTGGCGCACAAGCGCTTCATCGTTTGTTGGGTGAGTTCGCACGGTCTGACGAAAAAGACTGGCTCTTGAAACGACTTCATATTTTTACCCAGGACGCACTCGCTCCCTTGCGTATGGACAATGGACTTAGTTTTGTACGCGACTTCGAACGACTACTGGGTGAAGACTTCTTTCGGAAAGTACTTAGTTTTAACTCGATCAAGACCGACGCGGAAGATTTGGCAGCGGAGCTTGGAAGTTACGTGGAACGACTCGAGTCGCTTGGTGGGATAGACATTTTCTTTCTGGGCCTTGGGCCGGAAGCTGAGGGTGCGTCACATCTCGCCTACATCAAGCCTGGATCGGGCGCGACGATAAACGATGTCGCCGGAATGATTCCGATTTCTGAAAGTATTCTCGAGCATCACATTACGAAGTTCAAAGCAGGTGGCACGTTGGTGTCCGAAGCTGACGAGGCCGAGTGTCGCTCGGCAAAGCACATTTTGACTCTTGGACCAGCCGCTATACTAGCTGCGCGACGAATTGTGCGGTCGATCGTAGATGCCTCTACGGCTCCGGCAAAACGTGAAAGTTATCGACAACTATTGGATACAGAGATTGAGACGGACGCAGTCGCCAGGGAAAAGCAAATGGATGCAAATCCCGGCCTGTGGTTGCGCCTCCACCCGAATGTCCGGTCCCTGATTCTCGCGGACGTTCTATAAATTCAGTCGTCAAAAACTATGTCGAGCATAGAAATACCTCAGACTGCGGCGATCAACGAATACGCGATTATTGTTGATCCGAAGGACAACGTCGCGGTCGTCAAAAAATCGACCTTCGCAGACCTGGAAGTAGTTTTGCCTGACAGCAAAACGATTCAGCTTCTCGGTTCCGTACCTCCCGGGCACCGGTTCGCAACGCGAGATATTCCAGAGGGTGATTTTGTGTTGCAGTTTGGACAGCCAATAGGAACTTCGCTCGGTATCAAGGCTGGCGCACAGATAACGCACGGAAATATGACCAACGACGTGCCGATC
Organism: Acidobacteriota bacterium; assembly: GCA_003222935.1. Lineage (GTDB taxonomy): Bacteria > Acidobacteriota > Blastocatellia > Pyrinomonadales > Pyrinomonadaceae > PSRF01. The sequence goes on along the minus strand of QHXL01000298.1, from coordinate 332 downwards.
GTGCGAGACCTTCCCGAAACCTTGCACACGCCTGAGCCGGATTATTTACCAATCGACGAACGAGCAAAGTTTATGGGTTTCAGACGTGACGACGGTCGTGTAGGGACCCGGAATTATTTGTTGATTGTTCCGACAAGCATGTGCGCGAGTCACGAAGCGCAGCAAATTTCGACGATCGCCGAGTTCACTACTTACAGTCGGGAGAAGTATCCAAACGTTGATGGTGTTGTTGCCATCCCCCACAACAAAGGTTGCGGTTGTCAGGAGGGTTCAACGATCGACGTAATGCTGCGGACCCTTGCGAACTATGCTGACCATCCCAATGTCGGTGG
>QHXL01000297.1 GCA_003222935.1 Acidobacteriota bacterium | reverse complement strand
CACACCGGGAACGCAGGATGGCCTGGCCTGGAAGAATGCTGATGGAACATGGGATGGGCCAATAGGTGAGAAGGTAGCGTTGGCAATTGACCGTGGCTACACGTCTCGCACGGAACCTTACCACGGCTACTTCTTCAAAATACTCAAGGGCCAGGGACCAGCCGCGCCACTCGGTGAGATGGACTACGTCGTGAAAGGCGTGATGATTGGCGGCTTCGCCCTCATTGCTTTTCCCGCTCAGTACCGACTGACCGGTGTCCAGACGTTCATGGTCAGCAACGACGGCGTGGTCTATCAGAAAGACCTTGGCCCAAAAACTCTTGAACTTGCCGGAGCTATCGAGAGGTTCAATCCGGACAAGAGTTGGAAACCGGTTCCCAACGACGATGAGCTAAGCGTGAACGTAAAAGCAGGAGAATAAGACTGCGTGCAGCTTAGTTGAGTTGCCACGCATGTTTGTGATGGGCGGCCTTATGAAAAAGAAGCTAACCACTTACCTGACACTGGTCTGTTTTCTTTTCATCGCTTCTGCTAACGCGCGGCAGAACGTCCGTGTCCAAAATAACCTGCTCGGAGAAAAGCAGGTTCCTGCGGAGGCGTACTACGGGATGCAGACCGCCCGCGCACTGGAGAACTTTAAAATCTCGGGTCTCCTAATTAATCACTACCCAGGCTTCGTCGAAGCCTGGGCCATAGTGAAACTGGCAGCCGCTCGGGCCAACGCGCTTACCGGACTCGATAGAAGCAATTACCCAAAAACCCTTGAATCGTCGTACCACGAGGGGCCGACCCAGAGTTCCCTCAGTGTCGTTTCGCGCTGCTAAGCGCTCGGTTCTCGTCGCAGATCAGAATTAGAACTCATGAAGACGTCGGCGATAAACGTCGCACCCGACACCTAGAGACCTTGAAATGAGTCAACCACAGATCGGAACAGGGAAATATGAACGACTTCTGGCACGGTGCCAGGGTCTGGAGCCGGTCCCAACTGCAGTGGCAGGCAGAAAGACGGGGGTTGATTAAACCACTGTTAGTTGGACCGGCTTCCAGGAATCTAGAGATCGCAAAGGCAATCACCGTTGATGGTAACGAGGCTGCAGCTTTTGTTGCGCTCAAGGTAAGTGAGACGATCGTTATCTATCCGATCACCCCCAGTTCACCCATGTCGGAGCTTTGTGATGAGTGGGCCCGTCACGGGAAAACAAACCCTGGGAGTGTCGGCGCTCCGCCCAGACTCGACTATGGACCACCGGGAGCCAGCGGTGCGGGCGTGCGGAATGAGTTGCGCTTGCGAATCAACGAGCGCGCGGATCCGGCACGATTCGAACAGTTTCTCAAGGAATCCCAAGCCCAAGCTGAAAGCCGTTACAAGGTTTATCAACAACTCATTGGTATCAATGTGCCGTTTGAGTGCCAGGATGGAAATGGCAACGACAACTATCAGAACCGACATGGAGACATGGATTCACAAGAACGAGTGGAACTCTCTTGACGAAATGAGAGGGAACATGAGTTTCCAGAAAATTGTAAACCCGGCTCCTATGAGCGTGAGACGTTCAGACTAATGTTTCAGCAACACTCTGTTTCTCTGCTGCGGTAGTTTCACCTCAAGGCGTGAGGATTGTTATGGATGATTACGCACTCGTACTTAACGCTGGTTCATCAAGTCTGAAGTTCTGCGTTTTTCAGCGACCCCGGGGCGAAGGTTGGCGGCTGGCGGCGCGCGGCCAAATCGAGGGCATTGGCAGCTCGCCGCAGCTCTCAGTGAAAGACCCGGATGGACAATGCCTCACAAAGCAGAAACTGGATGCTACGGTTCGCAATGGACGTGACGCGCTAGACGCTCTCGCAGCATGGTTGCGTTTCAAATACGGCGGCTCACGCGTCGTAGGCGTCGGTCATCGTGTGGTCCACGGTGGTTCGCGATTCAAAGGTCCGACAGTAATTACTCCACAAGTTCTCGCCGAGTTATACGAACTGGTTCCGCTGGCTCCGCTTCACCAACCTTACAATCTCGCGGCTATCGAAGCTGCGTCCGAACGACTGCCGGGTGTTCCCCAGGTAGCCTGCTTCGACACAAGCTTTCATCGCGGACAATCGGCAGTTGCAGAGCTCATTCCGCTCCCCCGGGAGTTGCGGGAGTTAGGTTTACAGCGATACGGCTTTCATGGCCTGTCGTATGAATACATAGCGTCTGTCTTACCTGAGGTTGCACCGTCCATTGCAAATGAACGCGTCATCGTGGCGCATCTCGGCAGTGGCGCAAGCTTGTGTGCCTTAAAAGATCGGAAGAGCGTAGACAGTACGCTGGGATTTACGGCGCTCGACGGTCTGTGCATGGGCACTCGGCCCGGAGCGCTCGATCCGGGCGTGGTCCTTCATCTGTTTCAAGGTCTCAAATTCTCCGCAAAAGAAGTTGAGACTTTGCTCTACAAGAAATCGGGTCTGATCGGAATATCTGGTATCAGCAACGACATGCGCGATCTGTTGGGCCGACGTGAACCCGAGGCACGTTTGGCGGTCGATTACTTCGTTTATTGCGCGGCCAAGGAGATCGGTGCTCTTGCCGCAGTTCTGGGCGGCGTTGACGGGATCGTGTTTACGGCCGGTATTGGAGAAAACTCCCCGGAGATACGAGAACGAATTTGTGAGGCTTGTGCGTGGCTCGGTGTCGAAATAGACGACGCAGCCAACGATAGTGGTGGTCCAAAAATCTCGACTGAAGGAAGCAAGATCTCCGTCTGGGTCGTACCCACCAACGAAGAATTGATGATTGCGCGTCATACAGGCGCATTACTCGGCTTAGCAAAGGCAGCGCAAGAAAGAACATAAGGAGATAGTGTAATGGCTACTACGGCTCGCGAGCTTATGACTGAGAAAGTGGTTCCGGAATGGGAAGGCTTCAATGATGGTCTGTGGCAGCGCGAAATTAATGTTCGCGACTTCATTCAACAGAACTACGAACCCTACGAAGAAGACGAATCTTTCCTCGCGTCCGCAACCGATCGAACCAAAAAGATCTGGGAACAACTGAACAAGCTGTTTCTCGAAGAACGAAAAAAAGGCGTACTGGATATTTCCCAGATTCCCGGCGGGATAACTGCACATGAGCCCGGGTACATCGATAAGCCAAACGAAGTGATCGTCGGTTTGCAGACGGAGGCCCCCCTCAAACGTTCCATCATGCCCAACGGCGGCTTGAGGATGGTCCTCAACGCCCTTAAGACATATGGCTACGAGCCCGATCCACACATAGTTGAGGCCTTTACAAAATATCGAAAGACTCACAACGACGGCGTTTTTGACGCCTATACCGAAGACATCAGACGTTGCCGTAGTTCTCATATTCTGACCGGCCTCCCGGATGCTTACGGGAGAGGTCGAATCATCGGCGATTACCGTCGCGTTGCGCTTTACGGAGTGTCGCGACTCATCGAGCAAAAGAAGAAAGAGAAAAATAGTCTCGACCCGGCCCAGTCAACAGAAGACATCATTCGGGATCGCGAAGAGCTCAGCGAACAAATTCGCTCGCTGAAAGAATTACAAGAGATGGCGAGCAGCTACGGTTTCGATATTTCCACGCCGGCTAGGACTGCGCGCGAAGCTGTCCAGTGGCTTTACTTCGGCTACCTGGCAGCGGTGAAAGAGCAGAACGGCGCAGCAATGTCGCTGGGTCGAGTTTCAACTTTCCTGGACATCTATTTTCAACGTGACTTGAAATCCGGGGCTCTAACAGAAGAACAAGCGCAGGAGATCATCGACGACTTTGTCATCAAACTTCGCATCGTCCGTTTTCTCCGCACACCTGAATACGACGATCTCTTCGCCGGAGATCCAACCTGGGTTACTGAATCGATCGGGGGAATGGGTGACGACGGTCGAACACTCGTAACAAAAACGAGCTTCAGGTTTTTGCAGACGTTATTTAACCTTGGTCCTGCGCCAGAACCGAATCTCACCATCTGGTATTCACCCCGACTACCCAACGGCTTTCGTAGTTTCTCTTCGAAGGTAGCGATCGAAACAAGTTCGATTCAGTTCGAGAGCGATGAACTCATGCGACGCGCGTGGGGAGACGATGGTGCAATTGCTTGCTGCGTTTCACCTATGGTCGTTGGAAAGCAAATGCAATTCTTCGGTGCGCGCGCCAACCTCGCTAAGTGTTTGCTTTACGCAATCAACGGCGGACGGGATGAGCTGACCGGCAAACAGGTGGGACCAGAAAATGGTGCCGTCGAAGGTGAGTATCTCGACTTCGATGATGTCCTAAAAAGATATGAAAAGATGATGGATTGGCTCGCTAACGTCTACGTCAACGCCATGAACGTCATTCATTACATGCACGACAAGTATGCCTACGAACGCGTTGAAATGGCGCTACATGATTATGCACCGCTCAGAACGATGGCTTTTGGCATTGCCGGCATGTCGGTAGTTGCTGACAGTTTATCGGCGATGAAGTACGCAAAGGTTCGAGTAATTCGCGATGAAACTGGACTTATTACTGATTACGAAACAGAAGGTGAATTTCCAAACTTCGGTAACAACGACAATCGAGTAGATCAATTTGCTGCATGGCTCGTCACGACGTTCATGAATAAGTTGAGGAAGTACCCGACTTATCGCAACGCTTTGCACACCCAGTCGATCCTCACCATCACATCGAATGTCGTCTACGGCAAAAACACCGGTCATACCCCCGATGGCCGGCGACATGGACAGCCTTTTGCACCGGGCGCAAACCCGATGCATGGCCGAGACAATCACGGTATCCATGCTTCGGCAGCTTCAGTCGCAAAGATTCCTTATCGCGATGCGGCGGATGGAATTTCACTTACGGTTTCGCTGGTGCCGCAAGGTCTCGGAAGAGTAGGTGAAGATCGAATAGCCAATTTACGCAGCATGCTCGACGCGTTTTTCGGCGCCACCGGTTATCACATGAATGTAAATGTGTTGAATCGCGAGATGCTCATCGACGCGATGGAACATCCGGAGAACTATCCGCACCTGACTATTCGCGTCTCCGGATATGCGGTCAACTTTGTACGACTTACGCGTGAACAACAGTTGGATGTAATCAACCGAACGTTTCACGGATCGGAAAACCCATGAGCCAGGTGAAAGCTTCAGACGCTGTCCCCATCGAAGCGCCAAGTCCTTTCGAGTTGCGGGTAAATCTCGCCGCCGGCATTCCAGAGAATGCAGTAAAGGAAGCGCTGGCTACTGGAAACATGGGATTCCTCCACTCATTCACCACGGGATCTGCTGTCGATGGTCCAGGTGTGCGAGTAGTCGCCTGGACCGCAGGCTGTCAGTGGCGGTGCTTGTACTGCCACAATCCCGATACCTGGAACATGATGAATGGAATACCCGTCACGATCGAGCACGCCAAAGAACGATTAGCCATGTATCAGCATGGACTAAAAGCCATGTCGGGCGGTCTTACCTTGAGTGGTGGCGAGCCACTGATGCAGGACAGGTTTGCAGTGAAGCTCTTTTCAGTTGCAAAGGAATTGGACATCCATACAGCGCTTGATACCAATGGCTATTTAGGCGAAAGACTAACTGACGAAGAGTTAGAAAAGGTCGACTTAGTTTTGCTCGATCTTAAAACCTTCGACCCGGAACGCCACTTACATTTAACCGGCAAAGAGGTTGGACCTACACACGCATTTGCACGACGACTGGGGCAGCGGAAGAAAAAGATCTGGGTTCGTTATGTACTCGTCCCCGGATTAACGGATGACGAGAAAGACATCGAGAAGACAGCCCAGTTAGCCGCCGAACTCGGAACTGTCGAGCGTGTGGACGTGCTCCCGTTTCACCAAATGGGTCGCTACAAATGGGAGAAGCTCGGCATACCCTACACGCTCGACAATACACAAACGCCCTCGGCTGAGTTAGTTGAGCGCACTTGCGCGCAATTCAAGGCCGTTGGTCTTAAGGCCGTTTAAGCTGTCAATAGTACGAGTATAAAAATCTCACTCCCGCGTAGGACTCCTGAGTACAACCATCCCATCTCCAGTGAGTGACTGACTTGCTGAGTGCGCTGCCGGTTCTATTTGCCGGTATTTGGAGGTTCTGAAAACTAACAAAGTAATATGCTCAAAAGGATAAGCAACCTCTTTAGCTAACCGTTCCTGGTGTTCAGCGGAACCTGTAAATAGTGACAGTATCTTAGCTCTAGCCCTCAAAATAGGATGCTCAAGTCAAAAAACCATTTCTGCGCCCAACACAGTGAGCGACCGCGCAGATTAACGTAAGAAGTTGAAGGAGCGACGAAATGGAAATCAAAACACAGGCGATGGCGATGCCGAGGGACATGGCTCAGCTCCCGCAAGGTAAGTACGGGCCAATCTTTCCCAAGTCACCAGCGAACTACGGATTCAGCATTCTGGCGAAGATAAAGCCAGGACGTGAGTCGGTCTTTTATGACTACGCGCAGAATATCGAGGCGGCAGTTGCGGAGACACCGGACTGCCTCGCACCGCTCAAGCTTCACTACCTGCGGTGGATACTCTTTCCCATTGATGGCGAGACATACTTTATGTACCAGGGGAT
>QHXL01000296.1:2488-8050 GCA_003222935.1 Acidobacteriota bacterium | reverse complement strand
GCAACTCGTCGTCCTCACGCTTCTTCACTCCGGAGGAGTGGCATGTTTATAGCCGTGGTCCGTTAGTGAAAACGCGCTCCGGAGAAGTGCCATGTGCCGCGAACCAGGAGTGAGTCAGAAGAGATAATGCTGCACAAGGCACCCGATGATGTAATTGCGCGGCGACACATGGCACTCCTCCGGAGCGCGTATTCCACGCTACTCACAGCTATAAACATGTCACTCCTACGGAGTGACGAAAGCTCGTGACTTTCGTAAACGCTCAAAAGCACACCCACCTAGAAGCGGACGGTGCTTAACCTTTTAACGACCTCTCGCAATTCATTGTCCTCACGCTTCTTCTCTGCGTCGCTCAATCTCTTAAACGTGGCCATCGTCGACTGGGCCTCTTCGGTTCGTTTTAGCCTGCCGTAGGCCAGGCCGAGTTGGTAATAGGCTTCATGCAGACCCGCGTCGAGCTTTATTGTCTGTTCGAGTTCAGAAACGGCTTCGGCCCATCGTTGCGAACGCATGAAGAGTTTGCCGAGCGCCAGTCGTGCAGACACAAAGGTAGGGTCCATCGCGATTGCTTGTCGGAGATGTTTCTCGATCAAACGCGGATCGGCATTCATCTTCAGCATAGCATCGGCGATCAGATGATGAACGACTGCGAGCTTCGGATCACTATGCAACGCACTCTCGTATTGTGAGATCGCTTCACTGAAAGCACCGACTCTTGCATGAATCAAACCAAGATAAGCGAAGGCTGGTGCAAATTTCGGATCGAGACTAATCGCTTTCTTGAATGCTCGTTCGGCCTCTTCATTCTTGTCGAGCCGGAAATTTGCAAATCCAAGTGCGAACCACAGACGCGAGGCTGATGGAAACAACGAGAGCGCTTCCTCAAGTCGAATGACAGCGGCGCCTGGAGCGTTTGAATTAGTTAACAAGACTGCGTAATCAAAACGGTATTTCTCAGATTGAGGATTTCGCTGAATCGCCAGGCGCATCGCCGGGATCGCGTTTTCTATATGACCGCTTTGCTCGTAGACCTCTGCCAGCTCAGCGTAAACAGGAGCCGGATCATTACCGCGAGACACCGATGCTTCGAGTATGCGGCCCGCAGCGGGTATGTTTTTGAGTGCAAGATATACCCGGGCCAGACGTAGGATCGAGTCAGTATCTGCTGGATTAAACTTAATTGCTGTACTCAATTCAGCTTCAGCTTCCTTTAACAGCCCGGCTTCGAACAGTGCAGCTCCCAGCTCAGCACGTGCAGCAGGAGCTTGTGCCGCGGCTCCACTCTTGGCCTCCAACGCTGCAAGATAGCTTTGATAATAAGTTGATGCTGCCGCGTAATTTTTTAACTTGAGTGAGATGACGGTCAATGCCCGGGCGACCTCGACATCGCGCTTGATGGCAAAGGCGCGCTTGAACAACTCGGCAGAGGAACGCAAGTCCTCGGGCTGACCTCCAGCGAAACGAATCTGGGCGAGATTAACTAAGGCGTTGGGTTGATCAGGATCGAGTTTCAGCGAAATCTCGAATTCAGCTGCAGCTAGACTGGCTCGCCCGGTTCGCATTAAGACCGCACCGTAGTTGTTTCTTACCGAGGCCGTGTTGGGTTCGGCTTTGACGGCCACCGCGAAATGTCGTTCAGCTTCTTTCAAATCGCCTGCGCGGTCAGCGAGGATCCCGAGGTATGTGTGCGCAGTGACATCATCCTTCTTAAGACTGATTGCCTTCTCAAATGACTCGCGCGCGGCGGTCGTGTCGCCGCGATCGAAGGCCGCCAGGCCCTCATCAACAAAGTGTTTAGCTTGTTGAGCTCGTGCAGGAGTGCAGGCCAACAGGAGGGTTACGGTAAGTAAGATAACGCGGTAGCGCATGGCTGCGTTTTCAATTGGCGCGGTGACGATCATTGAAAGTACTGCTTCATTTTGATTCTTGACGCGTAGCGTCAGATGAATTTAGCCAGGCTTTTCAAAGCCGGGAACCATAAAGGAGAGAAAGCGGCGTCGCGGTAGCGACGCGTGAATTACCACGATATTCACGCGTCGCTAACGCGACGCAATTTTGTGAGACAGCTTTTCCGGCGTTCAAACGCCGGGCTAAATTCATCTGACGCTACGCGGCAAGAACAAAAACCAATCAGAATGCGAACTAAAACACGAACCTCCCGCCTAACTGAATTCGACGTGGCTGAAAGATATCAGCATTACGTGCAGAGATACCGAAGTTCACATCATCTACGTTTACGTTTGCCACACCGAACCGTCCCCGATTGAACAGGTTAAAGAACTCAGCCCGTATTTCGAAGTAAGTCGTTTCGGAGATTTTAGTTTTCTTCATCACGCTAAAATCTTCTGTGAAGAAAGGTTGTGCTCGCAGACCACCATAGGTCGGTGCGGAGTTGCCGAAAAATCTTTGCGGGTCGGAATAATATGCAACATACGCTGGATTTACCGTTACGCCGCCATCAAGAGAGAACGCAGGACCATTCCGGAAATCAACTGGACGTGAAAACGCCGCTGGATTCAGATAGCGATAGTTCACTCCACCAGCCGGGATGTCTGTATAGAATGGCTGCCCTGTAACGTTGGGCCGTAAGTTGCCGAGATAACCAGCAAGCTGAAGAAAATCTCGTTGCCCGCCTGCGAGGAATGGCGTCAACGCAGGCCCGCTACGATAACGATGAATACCTGTTATCTGGAAACCACCCACAAGACGATCAACCAGCCCACCTTGATTCAGGTATCGCCTTCCTTTCCCAAATGGCAACTCGATAATGTAGTTGAAGACAAGTGAGTGTGGCGGAATGCCTGGTGACACCGAACGCAACGGCGCGCGATCAAACGGGTTCTGAATAACTCCGTTCAGGGGAGAATCGCCGAAGATGTCTTCCCCTGCATCTGTGATCAGTTTAGCGAATGTGTACGACAGTCCACCTTGAATACCATTTGAGAAGCGTCGCGTTAGATCAACTTTACCCGCGTTATAGAAGCTCTGTCCCTGACTCTCAAGGCGGTTGTTAATGATGCCGTACTGCGGAAACGCTCTCAGCGATTGCGCGACCGTGCCGGCAAATGCTCCTCCCTGAGCCGCGAAGCCGGGATAGACAGCATCAGGACTCGCCGCTAACGGAGAACCCACACTTGCCGCAAACGCACGCTCCGTTGGAGTCACTGCTGACAATGGCTTTTGCAGTAATGGCAGACCCAACTTTAAAGCGTTGAGCGGAACCTTATTGATAGGATCGAAGTTCGAACGCAGGCGGGTGCCTTTGCTACCGATGTAACTTACTTGAACCGCAAAACTGTGTGGTAGTTGACGCTGCAGGTCGAGACTGTACTGCGCCGTTCGACCAGTCTTGAAGTTCTTGTCGAAGTAATCCAGATCTGTCCGGTCGAGTTGGCCCACCGCCTGGTCGTTGGGATTAGCGGCCGGTAAATTTGGATAGTTTTCGAGGGTGATAAACGCGTCTAGTCCGCCATTGATATTGACGGCGCCAGGACTGTACCCAAGAAACCCCGTGTTACCGAAGTCGTTATAGACAACCGGCGCGTAGTAGATCCCGTAGCCACCACGAACAACTGTCTTGTCATTCAACGAGTAGGCGAAACCGAGTCGCGGACCAATATTGGTGCGGTCGGGATTCACAAGTCCGAAATTCTCTGCTTGCAGGCCACCCTGTCCAATCGCGCCGACAACAGCTCCGCGTCTACCACCTGCCGCGGGATTTGCTACATCTGGATCAAAGCCGCGCAAAAACCCGCGCGCCTCTTCCCTGGGACGACCGTAGTCGTATCTAACCCCGATGTTTACGGTTAGTTTGGAAGTGACCTTGATGTCGTCTTGTGCAAAGAACGCATTCGAGAAGAACCTCAGCGCCGGATCAATCGTCTGGTTGCTGTTGAATGAAAACTCTGGCCTGCCGGTGATGAGACTGGCGATGGGCCAACCCTGGTTGAAATCATTTGTGTTGGCGGTCTGGTTACTCCGAAAGTTGAAGTTTCCTCCGATGTCAAAGTGGGCGGCGTTGTTCAGTTGTTGGATTCGCAGTTCGCCGCCGAATCTTACTGTATGTTTACCGTGAAGCAGCGTAGCGACATCGCTAAAGTGCTCAGAGTTGTCCCGAACTCTATTGTCGAAGAACGTCGAACCGCCGGCTTGTAAAGCCCTTGGATCAGTTGAATTCACAGGGTCGCCGTATCCGGGAAAGCCAATCAGCGGAAGCCCGAAGTTTTGCGTTGCCGTTGGGCTCAGGCCGAGTGAACTGGATGGAATGCCCCGGGTGAAATTTCGGTTTTGCACATCTGAACGCGAAAAACCTGCGTTGAAATGATTGATGAACGCTGGTGTAAGCGTCCAGTCGTGTTGCAGACGCGCGTAGTACGACTTGAAGACCTGGTTCCAAACTCCCTGTGCAACGAAGGGCTCAGGAAAGCGTGGGAAGCCACCCTTAACGCTGGGCAGCTTTCTAAATGTGTAGCTGAAGTTGAGCGTTTGTCGATCAGTCAGATTGTGCGTGATCTTGGATACATAGTAGTTGGTTCTTGCGGTTGCGTTAGTTGATGCGAGGTAATTGCGAAACACACCGCCCTGGGTCGGCGGCGGCAAGAGATTCAGAAAATTTCTACCAATGGCCGAGATCCGTGCTCCACCAAGGTACTGATCCAACCGGTTGCCCGGGATTGCGGTACGGGCCCCGGCGGGTTGAGCGGGATCGAAGATCTGAACTGGACCGCCGAAGAATTGAAGCACGTACGGGTCCGTCAATAGTTCGCCAAAGTCCCCATTACGCATCCGTAAGGTCGGGACTGTTAACTGAACCGTTTCGGACTGCGATGTTCTATAGCCTCCATAGTTAAAGAAAAAGAATGTCTTTTTGTTAGTGTCCCAGAGTAATGGTCCACCTTCGCCAAAATGGGGCAGGTACACCGGTCCGCCAACACTGAAACCATAATCAAACTGCCGGTCGAGCGGCTTATCAAGACCCAGTAGACGGTTGCGATCTATGTTTGAGTTGAGAGCGTCGTTGATGTGAAAGAGATACGCTTCGCCATGAAAATCTTTTGCGCCTGTCTTGATTGTGAAGTTAACGACACCACCTGAAGAATTTCCAAACTCGGCAGAGTAACTGCTCGTCGAAAGTGTGAACTCCTGAAAGGCGTTCGGACCTGGAGCGACTTCCGAAAAGAACGTGCCGTTCTCGCCACGTCTTGTCTGAGCGCCATCGATCAGAATATCTGCGCCCAGACCCTGGCCACCGTTGATGCGGAAGTTGGTAGCGTTTGTTCCCGTGCTGCCGGAGGTCGCGCCGGTTGGAGTACGATCATTCGACACAACACTACTATCAAGAAAGATGAACGACAGCGGCGAACGACCACCGCTTTCAGATGCGACCAGTAGGGGTAGCTCGCGCACTTGACGCTCACTAACGTTCAGTTGTTGAGCCGGGTTTTCGGTTTGCAGAACGGTCGCATCTCCCGAAACCAGTACCGTGTTCGCTATCTCACCCACCTCAAGCGTGACATCGAGAGTGCGAGTTACCTGGACCGCGACCTTAATATTTTCAATTGA
>QHXL01000296.1:0-2473 GCA_003222935.1 Acidobacteriota bacterium | reverse complement strand
CGCGACCTTAATATTTTCAATTGAAGAAGTTTTGAAGCCCTGCGCCTCAACCTTTACCGTATAAACTACTGCGGATAATTGCGGGAAGGTGTAATTGCCTTCGTCATTTGAGCGCGTCTCGCGAGTTTCTCCGGTTTGCACGCTGAGGACCGTGACCTTCGCACCCGCAACCACGGCACCGTTCGAGTCAGTCACTCTTCCAGTTATTCCTCCGCGATCGCTTTGAGCGAGAGCAGATGTGACACTAATGAAGATGAGCACGAACAATCCAACGATAGTCAGTTTAGAGACTCTCATTCGCACCTCCCAGGAGCCAGTAGGTAATAAAATTTTTGCTTTATCGGAAATTATGCGCACAGGGTTGCAGTCCTGATCGCAAACTTTTGGGGGAGTGAGCTAACTAAAAATTAAAGAGGAAACGGTTCGGGGGAGTTGCTCATTTATACTGCAAATGAACGCGAAGTCAAGAAATATATGTGTGAAACGTGCACTTTGAGAAGATCGATATCGGATCTTGGTCAGACGGGAGAAATTCATGTTCATCAACAGGTCGCGTGCGGTGAATTTTCTACTGTCCTTTTGGCTAATCCTCCAAATCGGCGGGCTGACCACTGGACACAAATCCCAGCCACAACTTCCTATCTCAAATGCACAGGCCCGGGGTGACATCCGTCAGGTCCATGATCCAAGCATTATCAAGGAGGGGGATACCTATTATGTTTTTTCGACGAGAGCGGGTATCGCGATCAGATGTTCGAAAGATTTGATTCACTGGCAGCTGTGCGGTGATGTGTTCGCTCATCTGCCCGAATGGGCCGTGAAAGACGTGCCGGGCTTGAGAGGCTTGTGGGCTCCGGACGTGTCGTACTTCAATGGCAGGTACTACCTTTATTATTCTGCGTCTACTTTTGGCAGTAATCATTCCAGCATTGGCCTGGCGACGAACGAGACCCTGGATCCCTCAAGTGAAAAGTACAGATGGGTTGATCAAGGCAAGGTGATCAGCTCCAACACCGATGACGACTGGAATGCGATCGATCCAAACGTGGTGTTTGACGAACAGAATCAACCCTGGTTGGCGTTTGGTAGTTTTTGGGGAGGCATCAAACTACGTAAGTTGGAACAGGCAACAGGCAAGCTTTCCCCTCAAGATCAAAAACTGTACTCACTGGCAGGTCGTCCGCGAACGTCAGGTTCGCCCGGTGCCGTTGAAGCTGCGAACATTATTCGGAAAAATGGTTACTACTATCTCTTCGTTTCTTTCGACTTCTGTTGCCGTGGAGCTAACAGCACCTACAACATTCGCGTTGGCCGCGCGCGTCAACTGACCGGCCCCTACATAGACCGCAGTGGAAAACCCATGATTGATGGTGGCGGAACGTTGGTAGTGGAAGGTTCAGGCCGGTGGGCTGGACCAGGTCACTGTGCGGTGTTACAGGAAAGTGGCGTGGCGTCTCCACGCTGCGGATTTCGACTCTTCATTGGGACTCGGAAGGTTGGCCTACACTCTCTCCAAACCCGAGGCAGCTGGTGCAGTAGCCCGACTGTCAAGGAGGACTCTCCGTTGCCGACTGAGATGTTCATTCGATGTAAGCCCTCCTTGACAGTCGGGCTACTGCCGTTGAAGCTGGGGCTCGTCGATCAACTTAAGAATAATTCTTTCCTGCTGATGCTGACTCTTGCGTAGCTCTTCGGCGCGATCAAACATCTTTTGTGCCGCTTCTTTTTCTCCCAATTTTGCGTAGACCAGGCCCAGTTGATAATTCGCGCGCAGGTCGTTGGCGTCGAGCTCCACGGCTCGTTCGAGTTCGACTCGAGCTTGAGCATAGTCGTTGGCTTCGCGATAGGCAGTTCCGAGAGCTGCGTGTGCGGCCGCATGGTCCGGACGCGACTTAACAATCTTTCGAAATATCTCAGTTGCGGCGACACGATTGCCAACCTTTTCAAAACTCACTCCCAAAAGGTACTCAGTATCAGAATCAGCTTTGAGGTTAAGACTTTGTTGCAGCGCCTTCTGTGCCTGTGGATAGCGTTCCTGACGAAGAAGGGCTGCGCCGAGCAGATACCAGCCAGAAGGAGAGTCTGGGTCCAAAGCAACGTACGTATTCATCAACCGAGCAGTCTCTACAACTTCGCCCCTGGTCCAATACGCCGCGGCGAGGCCATAGAGGTAGGCAAGCTCACGCGGATAATCTCGGTGGAGTCGTTCAAACACTGGAAGAGCATCAAGAACCAGACCCATCTGCAAAGTTGTTGCACCAAACTCGTAGAGCACAGCTCGGGAATTCGGAGCCAGACGCCGCGCTTGCACTAGATGCGAAAGCGCTTTCTCGAGATTGCCTTTGAGACGCGCTACTTTTGCTAGACCACGCAGAGTCGCGACGTCGTCAGCCTTTAACGTTAACGCCTCGGTGAAATACTCTTCTGCCTTGTCTAACTGCTTCCCTGCTACGTTGATAACACCGAGTGCGTA
>QHXL01000210.1:3053-7927 GCA_003222935.1 Acidobacteriota bacterium | reverse complement strand
CAATGCAAAGTGTACAGGTCCCGCAGTGATCTTCTATTCGATCGGTGTCGTATTCAAGCTCGAGGTTCAGCAATAGCTCCCCGATGAAAACCCATGAACCAAACTCGGGAGTGATCACGTTCGTGTGTTTGCCCAACCAGCCGAGGCCAGCCCGAACGGCCCAGGCCTTATCCATCACTGGTTGTATGTCGACACAAACCTTGCCTTCTGTCGTGGGCCACTGCTCTTTGATCCACGCTAGAAGCGAACGCAACTTCCCGCCGACAACGTCATGGTAATCGTCGCCCCAGGCATAGCGCGACACCTTTCCTCTTGTTGGATCTTCCTGGTGTTTGTCAGGTGTGAAATAGTTGAGTGCTACAACAACTACTGATTTCGCCGAAGAAAGTATCTCCCGTGGATCAATTCTCTTGTGAATATCACGCTGCATCCACGCCATGTCTGCGTGGTAACCGCGAGCAAGCCACTCCCTGAGTTGGGCGTCCTCTGCCGTTAACGACTCGGCGCGCGCTATCCCGACCTTGTCGAAACCTTCGACAGCAGCGCGCTCTTTGATTAATCGTGAGAGATATTCGGGAGACGGCCTGGAGAGATTGATGTGTTCTTCGCTCAATGTCTGCATGTCTGGCAACACGCTTTCATGCAGCGCAAACTTTTCCGGCCGATTGGGCCCATTTGCTGATCACGACGTCGCCGTAAAGTAGTTGTTCCTTCTGACGGCGGATGGCGCATGCTCTACGAAACGCGTTTCTCTCGCCATACTTGGCAATCGACACTGAAGTGCGACCACGCTTTTCACGTCCTGCATTCCAGGTCACTTCGTAGACATCGTTGAGAAAAATGCGACCGTCTTTACCTTTGTACTTCTTAAATGTTCTGCGAACGCCAACAATCCCGGTCCGGTTCCGCGGATTATTGCCGACAATCACCCAATCGGTTCGGGGTTTGCCGAGTTCTTGTTCGAGTTGATTGCGATGTGCGACAGCCAACTTTAACGCTTCCTCTTTGCCGCCGTTCTTGTGATCGCTGACAAACTTCGACTTTGTGACATTGCCCAAACGCACACGCACATACCAACCAACAGTTTTGTTCTCCGGGCAATCGATGCGACTGACGCCCTTGAACCCGCTCTTCGCCATAACCTGTTTCTTATCCCCCGAGTTATTTCTTTCAGGTGAAACTAATGCTTGCGATCACGGATGTCAAAAGCGGAAGACAAAAAAATGTCTGGGATGCTTTAGGCCTCTTGCAAAAGTCAGGATCAACGAAAAAGGAAAATTGAATCTAGCGCAAGTTGGGAAGGGCGGTTTACCCCCGCTGGCCTGCTAAAAGAACCGCGATGCAGCTCTTTAGTTAGGCCAGCGGGGGTAAACCGCCCTTCCCAACTTGCACAAAATTCAGGTCCTTGTTTCTGCTGATCCTGACTTTTGCAAGAGCCTCTTTAGCTTGTCACGACAAGACAGACGCATATCGGACATTGCCATTTACTGCGCGGGAAGCTTCTGCAGAGTTACTGTGACGATCGGCGTCTCGCCAGCTGTGCGGCTATAGGAGATCCAATAGCCGACCTTGGGATAACGCACCAGCCTGTACTTTGAACCGTCTGGCTTCGTTTCGATATCTGCGCCAAACACTTGTTGGGGCGTGATCACTCCAGTTGCTCCGCTCATGAAGTCGACTGAAATAGCTGTAACTTTGCCCGTGGCTTTGTCATACATAAATTGAGCTGTCTCTTTGTCGCCAAAGACGTAGAAGTCCTGCTCCGTTCCCTTGTCGGCTGGTGCTCCAAGTTTCTTGCGAACGTCATCGGCCATCCATCCGATTTGCACTCCGCGGTAGTCATGGAACATTGGTTCCTCGTCAGCTCCAGCCGGCGCGGCTTTGGATCGTTGTGCTTGAACGACGGAGAAGCTAACTAACAACAAAGGAAGAATGAGAAGGAAAGCCTTTTGGACTACCAAAAGTTCTGAGGATCTTGAAAAGCGAGTCATGATCGCTCCTTTCCAGAGAAATTAGGTTAAGGTTCAATGCTCAGGTAGGTAAACGCGTTCTGTGAAAAGCCTTGATAGCCATCTAGTTCGTGCGCCGCGACAATAATCCCGAAATGTTTTTCATGTCAATGTCAGGAACGACAGGGAGAGGTTGCCTTGGTGGTTAATTTCCCCGGGCGCCCCGCAATAGAGAGTTCATTGACTCGCGTTTCCAATTAGCGTAGAAGCACCTGTGTAGTCCGAATGGACCGTGCGTGGTGTTTCGGAACAATCAAACCTGCCAACATAAAGGAGTTTCAATGAAGAGGAATGCGCTGTTTGTTGCTTGTTGCTTAGTGTCCACTGTTTTTGGGTTCTCCGCTTGTCAACCGGCAGCCCCTGATACAAATCGCGCTGTCACGAATACTGCAGCTAACGCCAACGCCAACAAAGAAACCGTAAACCCGGTCGCTATCGAGGCGGAGATTTCGCGACTCGAAAAAGAGTGGGCCGCAGCTGCACAGCGTCACGACGCTGAGGCGGTTGGAAAGTTTCTTGCCGATGACCTCCAGATGACATATCCGGATGGGACCACCGGGACGAAGTCGAGCGAGTTACGCGATATAGCGTCGGGTGCTATGACGGTTGATTCGTGGGAGATAGCCGACACGAAGGTTACCGTGTTGGGACCCGATTCAGCGTTCATAACCGGCCGCGGAATTATCAAGAATGGAAAGTACAAAGCGGCGGAATCAAAGACGGCGGTGAACATCAGTGGTGAGTATCGCTTTACTGATGTTTATGTTCGACGCAACGGTCAGTGGTTAGCAGTTGCATCACAGACGACTAAGATCGAGAACCCGGCACCACCAACTGTAGTCGCGAGCCCGTCACCAGTGGCGACACCGTCACCCGCGACAAAAGCCTCGCCGAAATAAAGGGAATGTAGCCGCAGATTTACGCAGAAAAACGCAGATCAGAAAGAATTAGAACGAAAAGTCTTATTTCTGATCTGCGTTTTTCTGTGTAAATCTGCGGCTAAACTGGCTTACGACCAGATGCCGGGGATCGAGCGGGAGCATGAGGGACAGCGTCCATCCTGCACTCGTACCTGCCGAATTAAATAACCAAAACGCTCGACCAACAATTCATCACAACCGGGACAAAAGGTATGTTCCCAACGTCCCACTCTTCCCGGAAGATTTCCTGCGTAGACGTAGTTCAAACCGACGGATTTTCCAATCTCACAGGCAGCAATCAACTGTTCGGCAGTAGTGTTTGCGTTCTCCGTCATTCGATAGTCTTGATGAAAGGCGGTGACGTGCCAGGGAATGTCCGGAGAGACTGACGCGATGAACTCTGCTGCGTGCCGCAACTCATCCTCGCTATCGTTGAAACCAGGAATAACAAGGGTGACAATCTCTTCCCAGAACCCTCGCTCATGGACCATCTTCACAGTGTCCAGAATGTTGTCGACCACCCCACCAAGTTGACGATAGTTTTTATCGTTCATCGACTTCAGATCGATCTTGTAACAGTCGGTCCACGGACGCAGGTAATCGAGTACCTGCGGCGTAGCATTGCCGTTTGAAATAAACGCGGTCTTGAATCCTGCGGGGCGTGCTTGCTTAAAAACGTCTACTGCCCACTCCGCGGTGATCAAGGGTTCGTTATAACTACTTCCGACCATAGACGCACCGTATGCTTTCGCCATTGTCACCAGCCGCTCGGGGGAGACGATCGTCGGGTTGGTGCCGGCGGAGTCGTCTCTTAGTGCCTGAGAAGTCAGCCAGTTTTGACAGTAAGCGCAATGGAGATCACAACCGAGCATTCCAAACGTCAACGTGTCGGAACCTGGCAGCACATGGAAGAACGGTTTCTTTTCGGTTGGATCACATGCGAGAGCGGCGACGTAGTTTGCTGGGACGCGCAGTTGACCACCTTCATTGAACCTGACTTTGCAGATTCCTCTTTTGCCTTCTTTGATGAGACATCGATGTCCGCACGCAAAACACTTGAGGGCACTACCTTCCAGGTGCTCGGTCAATTCGGGCGCGGCTTCGACAGTCATCGAATCGAGGACTTTGGCGAGAGGAAGTGATTTAGAAGAAACAGCCATGAACTTTGTGCTTAGTACTTAGAGCTTTGTTCTTTGTTCGTAGTTGCCAGTAAGATTCTGACGCTGGAAGTGACAAAGATCAAAGTACTAAGCACAAAGCTCAAAACTAATGATCATAGAACAAATAACCGTAACAGCTTTTCAACAACACACCCGGATCCTGGGTTGCGAAGAAACCCGGCAAGCTATTTGTATTGACCCGGGGGACGATTCGAGATCGATCGTCGATAGGATCGACGAACTCAATTTAAACCTCCAGGCGATTGCGATCACACATGCTCATCTCGATCATGTCGGTGGCGTTGCTGCGCTGAAGAGATTAAAGCCTGAGGCAAAAGTCACAATTCACCCGGAGGATGAGTTTATCTATAAGGCTTTGCCAGAGCAGCCGGCCTGGATTGGGATACCGCGGTCGCAATGGTCCGCAATGGGTTTCGATTTCGAAGCACCGCCGCCCGTTGACGATCATTGGAGCGATGGTCAGCTTTACCAGGTTGGGAAATTAGAGTTTCAGATTCTTCACTGTCCCGGACATACACCCGGTCACGTAGTTCTTTTTGAATCAACTGAAAGAAAAGTATTCGTCGGGGACGTTCTGTTTGCAGGATCAATTGGACGAACTGATTTGCCTGGTGGATCGACGGATCAGCTGTTGGATTCAATTCATAGCAAGCTGTTGACGCTCGGTGATGATGTCGAAGTTTACTCAGGGCATGGGCCTGTGACGACGATTGGTCGGGAGCGGTTAACCAACCCTTTTCTAACAGGTGCGTCGAAGATCGGCC
>QHXL01000210.1:0-3040 GCA_003222935.1 Acidobacteriota bacterium | reverse complement strand
AGGGCGGGTTTATGCCTTCAGCCGATTTTGCTTCATCTGCTCCCACAGTTCCTTCTGCTTGTCGTCCAACTGACTCGGCAAAGAATCGACCGGGATATTGTTTTGAGCGCAGAACTGGCGCCAGAGCACGAAGCGAAGATCATATTGGCCTGTGGAATCGGAGACTGAGTTATCAACTGGCTCTGGCTTCTTGGACTTACTACTAAGCATGACTTCTTTTACTCGACTTACGCTAAAGTTGAGTGAAGTGTAGCAAATCTTTTGCTCATCGGGGAACGCGTCGGATCTCTTGGCTCCGTCGGAGGACCTTACTAACTGCGAAGGTACATGCTGCCAGTTGGGGCCGGGACCCCGTCTTTGGGTTCGAGGGTAATCGCAAAAACGGCGGAGTTCATTGCGACACCGGGAATTTGATCTTCCATCATCGCCTTGCCATGACTGTCAGTAGAGAATGTTTTACCGGGCATCGGCTTTCCACCAACAATAAACCAGAGTTGATACGCCTTACCTGCAGGTGGAGCAGGTAGACCATTTGTCATTACCATCGCATGACCGGTTGAGTCGTAGGCGAGTTTTGCGGTCGCAGCCGGAGCTATCGGCATCGCGGTGAGTTCGGCGAAACGAGTGCCCGGCTTCGCAAACATTTGAATGAGTTTTGTTTGCTCGTCGAGATCTTTCTTAGTCTGAGTTACTTCTGCCCTCAGCGTTGCCAGCTCACTTTGAACAGCTTGTTTCTCCCGCCACAGAAGAACCGTATAAACGAGCAGTGCCACAAAGAGAAGCGACGCCGCGATTGCTCCAAGCGTTCCCAGTGAACTCCACACGTTCTTCTGTGTGCGGACCAACGGAACAACGTTAGACTTCGGGACTGAAACCTTATCAGCTCGAACTTGAGTCAGAATTCGTTCCCGCACCTGCGGTGAAGGCACAAGCGGGGTAGCGTCGAAAGCTACTGTGGCGACAGTTTGTTTCCACTCATCCAATTCGCGACGGCACTCGGCGCATTCATTCAAATGCGTGGAGAGCACTCTATCGTCTGTCGCGTCGAGTGCGGACAGCGCGTATGCCGAGATCATCTCTTTGTAATCTTGATGAGTCATTCGCTACTTTGCCGGCTCATTCAAATCCGAAACTAGCACTTTGACTTCCCAATAGTTCGCGTAATTTGATTAGACCTGATCTCATTCGCGTCTTAACAGTACCTAACGGTGCGTCCAGTTTTTCTGCAATTTCCGACTGCGTCAGGCCGTCGAAATAGGCAAGCATCAACGCTCGTTTCTGTTCGTCAGGGAGTTGAGCGAGTGCCGTTGTTACGAGACCGCGTTGTTCTGACCTGTAGGCATCGGCCACTGCATCGGAAACTTCTTCGCTTGGTTCGCGAGCGCCCGCGAGTGCCACTCGTTCACGCGCAGCCAAACTGCGCAAACGATCGATGCCTCGACTTCGTGTCAGAGTAACCAGCCAGGTAAACGGACGTCCGCGATTCTCGTCGAAGTCAGCCGCTCTCCGCCAAACTTGTAGGAAGACTTCCTGTAGTACATCTTCGGCCTCTTCGCGGCTGTTTAATATACGCACCAGGAGGCTGAAGAGGATTACGCGGTATCGATCATAGAGGTCGGCGAGGGCCGTTTCGTCCTGACGGACAATGGCCTTCAGCAGTTCTACATCGCTAATTTGTGCCTCTTCTGGTTGCACCAGGCTCGAAAGAAGTCTTTCAGGTAATGTACGCGCGAGGGATGATATCAGGATGTCTGTGGCTGAGTGTGAAAGCAAGGAGTGAGAGCAGTACAGTAGGCAGGAGCAGTAGGCAGTAAGCAGAACGCACTTTTTTCAACTGCCTACTGCTCCTGCCTACTGCTTTCTGAACTACGCGACGCTGATCTCTTTTTCCAGGTACACATCCTGGATCGCGTTCAGCAGTTCCACGCCTTCAGTCATCGGTCGTTGAAATGCTTTACGTCCTGAGATCAAGCCCATACCGCCGCCACGTTTGTTGATGACCGCAGTGCGCACGGCGTCTGCGAGATCGCTTGCACCTTTCGACTCACCACCTGAATTAATCAGTCCGCAGCGACCCATGTAGCAGTTCGCAACCTGGTATCTAACAAGATCGATGGGATTATCGGTCGTGAGTTTCTCGTACACGATTTTGCTGGTCTTCCCGTACGCACCACCAAGTGCAGTCTCGACGGCTTTGTAACCACCATTTCGCTCGGGAAGCTTTTGCTTGATGATGTCGGCCTGGATAGTTACGCCGAGATGATTTGCCTGGCTGGTAAGATCTGCAGCGGCGTGCATGTCGCCTTCAGGAGTTTTGAATTTTGGACTGCGCAGGTAGCACCAGAGAATGGTCGCCATACCCAATTCATGAGCTTGCGCGAACGCTTCACTGATCTCGGTTATCTGGCGCGTTGATTCGTCTGAGCCAAAATAGATAGTCGCACCGACCGCAACGGCGCCGAGGTTGTGCGCTTCCTTCACAGTGCCAAACAGAACCTGGTCGAACTTGTTTGGCGCGGTGAGTAGTTCGTTGTGATTGATCTTCACGATGAACGGAATCTTGTGGGCGTACTTTCGAGCAACCGTACCGAGCACACCGAAAGTTGAAGCGACAGCATTACAGCCACCTTCAATCGCAAGCTTCACAATATTTTCAGGATCGAAGTATGCCGGATTTGGAGCGAACGATGCGCCGGCCGAATGTTCGATACCCTGGTCGACGGGAAGAATCGAGAGGTAACCGGTGCCGGCGAGCCGACCATTATCAAAAAGCGACTGCATGGAACGAAGAACCTTTGTTGGACGATCTGAATGCGACCAGACGCGATCGATAAAATCGGGACCAGGGAGTTGAATAAGATCTTTTGAAATAGTTGTCGTGGTGTGATCAAGGAGAGTGCGGGCGTTGTCGCCCAGTAGCTCTTCGATTCGATCCATCGTTCCCGAACGTTTTAGTTCAGTGGCCATTGCGGTCTCCTTCTGAATGCTGCATGTAACGCTAATGAATGCGGGTGAATTATACGTAAGGGAGTTTATCCCA
>QHXL01000671.1 GCA_003222935.1 Acidobacteriota bacterium | reverse complement strand
CCGGAAGATCAGTTTCTCGTCCAGCGCAAGACGTGTGTGGATTTGCCCGACGATGTGTAGTTCGGTGAGTCTGTAGATATGAATGCACTGATCATCCTCCTCTCTCTCATTGTCTTTGGCGGCGCAGCTTTTATGGCGCCTGCCCAGGCGCCGGGAGCTTTTGCACTTTGCATTGCAACTACGTTGCCTGCTCTGGTCATTCTTGCTCGAACCGAAGCCGATCGAACGTTCTTGATTCGAGTGCTGATTCTTGGTGTCCTCGTTCGAATCGTGGTGGCCAGCGTTATTTTCGCTGGTGGCTTCGAAGAGTTCTTTGGCGGCGACGCTCTTACTTACGACATTTTCGGCAAGTCTCTCGCCGCGTCATGGCATGGTGATACGTATCACTTGGGCAGGTATCAGGACTTCGTGGCGTCAGGCGCCAGCGCCTGGGGCATGCTCTACATCTTTGCTGCGGTTTACGAAATCGTCGGCGAGAATCTGTTCGCCGTCCAACTGATCAATGCCGCACTTGGCGCTTCCACCGCTATCGTTGTCTACTACACGGCGCAATCTCTCTTCAATAATCGTCGCGTCTCTCGTCTTACTGCCTTGTTGGTAGGGTTCTTCCCATCACTAGTCCTGTGGTCTGCACAGGCGCTGAAAGACGGGCTGATTGTGCTTGTTCTGGCGTTGGCAATTTTTGCTACGCTCAAGCTAATGGACAAAATTTCAGTGTTCTATATCGTTCTCCTAGCGACGTGTTTGCTGTCGTTGCTCACTCTGCGTTTCTATGTCTTCTACATGATGGTTGCTGCGGTCGCCGGTAGTTTCGTGATGGGGATGAAGGGCGGCAGCATGCAGACATTCATGCGGAAGTTCGTGGTGATCGTGGCCCTGGGAATGGCCTTTACCTGGTTTGGAGTTATTCGCTACGCAGGTTCGCAAATCGACAAATACGCAAATCTTCAGATGTTGCAGACTAGCCGAATGGACCAGGCACAGTCTGCCGAATCAGGATTCGGTAAGGACGTTGACATCCAAACTACCGAGGGCGCGCTGCAAGTTATTCCACTCGGACTGATGTATCTGCTGTTCGCGCCGTTCCCCTGGCAACTCGCTTCGTTGCGTCAACTTATAACACTTCCAGAGATGCTTATTTGGTGGGTCTCTTTCCCTCTGCTTGTGTTGGGGTTGTGGTACGCGATCAAGCATCGACTGCGTGAAGTTTCGCCAATCGTGATGTTCACGACAATGTTGACCCTGGTCTACTCAATCTTCCAGGGAAATGTTGGCACCGCCTATCGCCAGCGGTCACAGCTGTTGGTTTTCTACTTTATATTTGTCGCAGTCGGGGCCGTCATGGTGAAGGAACGTAGAGAAGACAGAGATCGCGAGCTGCAAAAAGCGAAGAAGGACCTGGCCGAGTTGCAGGCAGCTCGGGTACTGGCCCGGCGACGCCCAGGCGATTTACAAGGATCACAGCCAATAGCTGGACCTTCGTAGTAGACATTTCAGCTTCCCGCTTTTAAGAAACCTTTTTCGATCAAATACGCAAGAACCGCTCTGGCGTTTTCCTCAGCAGATTGCCGTAGAGTGTCGAGCTCTAATTCGGGCTGTAATGGTTCTTCGTAAGGATCGTCAATACCAGTAAAGTCTTTGATCTCACCACGTCGTGCTTTCGCGTACATGCCTTTGCTATCTCGCCGTTCACATTCGTCGAGTGGAGTATTCACAAAGATTTCAACGAAGCGTTCCGGGCCAACGAGACTTCTGACGCCATTACGTGTTGCACGGTAAGGACTGACCGCTGCACATATCACAGCGCCGTGGTGTTTCACGATCTCCGCAGCGACAAAGCCGATGCGTCGAATGTTTGCGTCGCGATCTTCGCGACTAAAGCCAAGCCCACGCGAAAGGTGATTACGCACAACGTCGCCATCGAGCACGGTCACCTGGCGGCCGAGTTCCTGAAGTAGCACGGTGAGAATTTCAGCTGTTGTTGATTTTCCTGAAGCGCTCAATCCAGTGAACCAAACACAAAATCCCTGTTTGTGCCGCGGCGGATATGTTTCAGCAATAGCTGCTGCCACTTCGGGTCTCGCAAACCAGGAAGGCAAGTCGACTCCACCGTCGCGATACCACTCTCGCGCGAGTGTTCCCGAAACCTGGGCAGTCACTGCGTTTGGTTTGAGCTTGTGTACGTCGTCGTATCGGTCTTCTTCCGGTAGATACACAAACTCGCCAAATGCTAAGACTCTGACCCCTATTTCTTCCTCAAAGTTCTTGACCAGTTCCTGGGCATCGTATGGGCCATAGAAGGGCTTGCCGTTCGAATCGTTACCGGGGCTGGCATGATCTCTACCGACGATCATGTGATTGGCGCCATAGTTTCGTCGAATTAGCGCATGCCAGAGAGCCTCCTTCGGGCCGCCCATTCGCATCGCAAGCGGAAGCAACGCGAGAAGTATTCGCTTCGGATCGTAGTAGTTGTTTGCGAGTGCTTTATAAGTTCGCACTCGAGTGAAATAGTCGATGTCACCCGGTTTCGTCATACCGACAACAGGATGCAACAACAAGACGCCGTTGACGTCTTCGGTCGCGCGCCGGGTCATTTCCTCGTGAGCGCGGTGTAGCGGATTGCGAGTCTGAAACGCCACGATGTTTTCCGCGCCGAGTTGCTCAAGTCGTGAACGGGTCTGATTTGGCGACAATCGCAGGTCGAGAAAATCGTAATGCCTGGGAAGTCGGAGCACCTTAATGTGCCCCGATACATTTCGTTTGCCCCAACGGTGCATTTCAGCAACGATGGGATGGCGCACGTCGTTCGTTCCAAACACCTGCTGTGCTATTTCTGGAAGGTCCCAATCGTATATCTCCTCAACGCGCATCACCGCTACGATCTCGTTTCGCGAGTCCAGCAGTGAAACTTCAGAGTCGAGTTCAACCCGGGCGTCCTGGTCCACCGGCAAAGTAATGGGAATGGGAAAGAGTTGACCATTCTCTAATCGCATTTCTCCGGCAACACGCTCAAGCGGGCTGAAGGCGCCGATAGCCAGTAACTCGAGATCGCAAAGTGCTCTCTCGGATAATCGAATCGAGGGGAGTTCCTTGGCGTGTGCGAGCAACTCGGGAAGTTGCTCGGGATGAACTAGAAGGTCAACGAGGTTTCCGCCAATGGGCGTCACCAGTTTCGAGGTGGTTAAGGTTTCTTGCACGTTGTTGTTTGATAACTAGTCAGCAGTCAGGTTGTTTTGGTTTTGGGCTTGGTTGACGAAAAATCTTAGCATAGACCTTGAGTTTGCTGGTGACTGGGAGAAATCTTCCTGAACCCCGATTTTGGTACTGTCGCATAGGTTGGTAATATACCCCCTCGCAAAAAGACTCTGACTCGCAGGACGCATCGGCCTTAGCAAACAATATGTGTGGAATTGTTGGACTCGTTCGGAACGACGGAAAACCGGTTAATGAAGCGCTGCTGAAGCGAATGAACGAGGCCATTCGTCACCGTGGCCCGGATGAAGACGGCTTCTACGTGAAAGACTCTGTCGGGTTAGCGATGCGCCGGCTGGCTATCATCGACCTCGCAGGCGGACAGCAGCCCATCCACAACCAGGACAGAACCGCCTGGATCGTCTTTAACGGCGAAATCTACAACTATCTCGAACTCCGTAAGAAACTCGAAGACCTCGGGCATACCTTCTATACCAACAGCGACACCGAAGCGATTGTCCACGCATACGATCAATACGGCTCAGATTGTCCAAAACATCTGCGCGGCATGTTTGTCTTCGCAATTTGGGATGAACGAACACAGGAGCTATTCCTGGCCCGTGACCGTGTTGGCAAGAAGCCGTTGTTGTATGCAGAAGTGAATGGAGAGCTGGTGTTTGGTTCCGAGTTTACGCCACTCCTGCAGCATCCAGACATCAGTCGCGATATTCAGCCGGAAGCTATCGATTGTTACTTGTCGTTCATGTGCATTCCGGCTCCGCTCACAGCGTACCGGCAAATACGTAAGTTGGAGCCAGGTCATTCACTCCGTTGGCGCAAAGGTGAAATCAGGCTCGAGCGTTACTGGCAACCGGACTTTACCAAGAAGCTCGACATTGGAGAGCAAGAGGCAGGCGAGCGAGCCGTCGAAATCCTGCGCGACGCAGTGAAGGTTCGTTTGATGTCAGAAGTCCCGCTCGGAGCGTTCTTGTCCGGCGGAATCGACTCAAGTGCTGTTGTTGCACTGATGAGCCAGGAGTCGAGTGAAAGGGTAAAGACGTTTTCGATTGGTTTCGACGAACAGGACTTCAGCGAACTTCATCATGCTCGTCGGGTCGCCGAACATGTGGGTGCA
>QHXL01000209.1:5522-6372 GCA_003222935.1 Acidobacteriota bacterium | reverse complement strand
CCGTTAGACCACTTCGCATCCTCACGCAGGTAGAAAGTCCAGACACGTGCATCAGCAGAGGATTCCCAACGTGTAGCAACTCCTGGTACGGGATCGAGTGTGCGCGGATCGTAGTCGGTCAACCCTTCAAACAACGCGCGAACGGCATCCGTATCGGGCGGAGCTGCAGCAAACGCAGGATCGAACGTCTGAGGCAAGCCGCCATCACTCCAACGAAACTCCTGCGCACGTGGCACCACGACTTTCCCGTAGTAAGTCGATGGCTGATGGTCCTTGAAGCAACTGGCCAGCATTAATGAAAACACCAGCAACAATGCCGCACCAATCCTCACTTTTGATTTGTGAACCCGTCTCATCTGTGTTTGCGTGTTATCTCGACAAGTTGATCGTAGATCTGCTGAGTGCGTAGTTTGGCAGGTTCAAATCCATCTGACGTGTCAATCAAGTAGTCTGCGAATTTCTGCTTTTCTTCCTGTGGCATCTGCGAATCGATGCGCTTCTGTGCCTCGACGCGAGACAATCCATTGCGCAACATCAATCTCTCGAGCTGAACTTCAGGTCGACAATGAACCACAACAAGCTTGTCAAACCGTTTGTAGCCACCCGATTCAATCATCAGTGCGGCGTCTACGATACTGACGCCCTCGGGATCGTTTTGTTCCCACTCCTTCAGTATCTCGTCCTGTCGTTCAATGATCCTCGGATGCAGAATCGAATTGAGATCTCTCCGGAGAACTTCGTTACCGAAAACAAGACTGCCGAGACGTTGTCGATCTAACGTACCGTCCTTTTGCAGTACTTCTTCGCCAAAGCGGGCGACAATTGCAGTTAGACCGGGAGTTCCGGGTAA
>QHXL01000209.1:0-5473 GCA_003222935.1 Acidobacteriota bacterium | reverse complement strand
CTTCAAAAATCGAAGCTACGAACGACTTGCCGACCGCGATTGACCCAGTTAGTCCAACACGAAGCATTTTGAGATGTTTTGCGATTTCGACTTCGTTCAGCGGCCCAGCCGTTCAGTCCGAGTTTGAAGATAACCCTGGTCACTCAAGTAATTGGGGTCAAGCATTACCCATTCCCGCAGCTTTCCATACATGCGCGCCGCTACGGCATGCGAGACCAGTCATAAAACTCAAGTCTAAACCAACATTACACTTGTTACGCCCGACTTTCTTACTAAAACCTCAGTAAATCTTTCTTGACCAATTTTGCCAAACTATGTTTAATCATGTTGGGAGCCAAACTGGCTGCCCCATACTGACTAACTTGGTCGAGATATTTCGATGAGGACTGACGTGAAGAAACAAATCCCAAACATAGTCGTTTACATTGCTCTTTACGCGGTTCTATTCGGGATTAGCGGTTGGTTATTAGTCTTTCACCCTGAGAATCCCACCAATTGGCTATTGTATGTGGGTCTGATCTACTCGACCTTAGCAGCTTTGGTAAAATTTGCCTTACACACACGTAAAAGACTTAAACAATCGGCATAAACAAATCGCTGATTTTTCAAAATAATAATAAAGGTCGGGAGCGACTATCTCCCGGCCTTTTTGTAATTAATCTCCAGGCTATTGAATCAAACCTCTACGAAGTTTTGCCGCTTTAAGTGTGTTCTTCATCAACATCGCAACCGTCAGCAGTCCGACGCCTCCGGGTACAGGCGTGAACTTGCCTGCCACCTCCAACGCCTCTGCCTGGTTCACATCGCCAATCAAGGTGTAGCCTCGCTTGGAGATTGCCGCAAAACGTTTTTCAGCAGCCGAACCAAATAGTCTTTGCACTTCCGCTGGGTCAGTCAACTTTTCCATTCCCACATCAACAACTGTGGCGCCTGGCTTAATATGAGCTGCGCCAATCATTCCCGGTCTCCCAACGGCTACGACCAGCAGATCAGCCTGTCGCGTTACAGCGGCGAGATCGCGCGTACGTGAATGGCACATCGTAACTGTTGCGTCTCTTTGTAACAGGAGCTGCGCCATCGGTCGACCTACTATTTGACTTCGCCCGACAACACAAGCGCTTACCCCGCGAATCTCGATTTGATGGTAATCGAGTAATTCAATCACTCCCGCCGGGGTGCACGGAACGAGTTGCGGATGCCCCTGCGACAATCGTCCAACATTGATCGGATGAAACCCGTCGACGTCCTTCAGCGGATCGATCTCTTCGATCACAACCGTTTCATCGATACCTTCCGGCAAAGGCAGTTGCGTAAGAATTCCGTCAACATCGTCACGTGCGTTCAAAGACCGGACTAACTCGAGTAACTCTGTTGCGCTGGTTGATTCTGGAAGTCCGTGATGTTCAGATTTGATCCCCACTTCCTCACACGCGCGAATCTTATTTCTAATGTAGACCGCGGAAGCTGGATCTTCGCCGACAAGAATCGTTGCGAGACATGGCGCAACACCTTGTTCACGTACGAGTGACTCGACTTCCCTCTTAACTTGTTCCTTGATTTGGTTTGCAACAACAGCGCCATCGAGTAGCGCGGCTTGGTTTGAAGCTTTTAAGTTCTCTGCAATCATCGATAATTGTTTTGTATTGAATGTGAATTGAATTTGATAAGCCGCTCGTTAGGTTACACGACTTCAACCAAATCAAAAACAGTAAGCAAAAAAAGTTCCCTGTTGCTGGGAGCGCACGCGTCCCCGCGTGCCCGCTTCAGTATCGGGCGGTCTTGTAGCTAAGCGGGCAGGCGGGGACGCCTCCGGTCCCAGCAGCAACATTCACTTTGGGCCTGTTGGTGCTACTC
Organism: Acidobacteriota bacterium; assembly: GCA_003222935.1. Classification (GTDB taxonomy): domain Bacteria; phylum Acidobacteriota; class Blastocatellia; order Pyrinomonadales; family Pyrinomonadaceae; genus PSRF01. The sequence goes on along the minus strand of QHXL01000209.1, from coordinate 3,619 downwards.
AATGAGAAAGAACAAAAAGGGCGCGGTTAACAACACCGCGCCCTTTTCCAGAGTATTTCTAATTGGATTACTGCGGTGGAACAGTCAGCGCCTCAACCACGATGTAGAAGCGGAACTGGCCCGGTTGCTGAACACCTAGATTGAATTCGACGACCGTGCTGGCGCCGTTCGCCAACGGTGCGATTGTAGTAATGACTCCTTCAGCGAGACTCGAGTTCAATCCGCCCCCGTTACTTTGCGCTGGCGGCGTTTGAAGCGTTAGAGCTTGCCCGTTTACGGTACTCGTATCGGTGAGATTGATGACCTGCGACGGCGAATCAAGGACCCTCAAATCTGCAACTCCCGGCGGGAATGTACCTCCCGTCAAGGTTGTAATATCCACAATCCGATATCGCAAAGCGACAACTGGAAGACCCGTATTGTTTGTAAATCGACGTCGGAGCTTCAAGGTTCCCGTTGCTCCATTGGTGACCGGCGTAAAATCGCGGACTCGATTCGGCGCCGCAGCTGCAGCCTGCAGTGGATCGATGATGCTAATCGCGAAGTCGCTGTTGTGACCGATCGGAGCGCTGCTACTTGTATACACGCTCGCCGTTGGCGCACGTTCTGGACCAGGAGCCCCGAGTGTTGCAGCAAGACCGTTGATCACCGCACCATTGGGCTCGACGAGTACAAAGTCCGCAGAGTTATTGTTCGAGTCCACCGGTCGTCTATTCGCACCGACTCTACGAACCCAACTGTGTTGACCTGCCGTGGTGATTCCCCCCGCTGGTGAAAGGCCCGCGCCTTCCTTGTAGTCGACGTGGGTCACTGAAGAATAACCAACTGAGTCGAGCCTGTTCGCTGTAAGCGGATTTGCAGTCGCAAACACTGCTAGACCAACGTCATCCGGCAGAAACCCAAGAGTTGCCGCAGCCGGATTTACCGACACGTTTGCCTGGCCGCTGGCGCTGATTCCGGTACCAGTCGGATACGTTGCAAGGCTGTAGGTATTTCCGGCTGGACTTGGCGTTGTCGGTTGCGTTGATATCAGGAAATGCCCACGCGGAGGTATCGCTAACGGCCCCGCAGTTGAGAGTGTCTGAGGTAAGACAAAGAATGTAGTTTCTGCAGCTCCTTGAGCACCCGCGAACCTCCAACCGGCACCGGTTGGCGAAGTCGGATCAGCACCTGGTAAAGCATCGATGATCGTGATGTTCTGATCGGTGTTGTTGTAAATTTCTATGAACTCATCAGCACTTCCGTCCGAACCTGGCGGTGCCGTGCCGACTCCACGAGTGCGAAACTCGCTGATCAAGATCTGACCAGCTGTCGGTGCGGGTGGGCGAACATCGAAAGTTAAGGTCCATCCGCCAGATATGCTGCCGCTATCGACATTGGCATCGTCTATGATGTAGAGATTCCAGGTGCCGTTTGGGTTATCGCCATTGAAGGCAGACAGCGTGTAGTTGTAAGGAGCCGCCGGAGCAGTTCCCGGAAACAGATCCGCCGTGCCCATAGAGTTGGTAGGTCGGTAAGCTCCGGTGATAAATGGTACGCCGAGGTTTCCACTAGTAGTTGCTGGCACTGGTCTATCAGCGTAGTCATCCAGAGTCACGTTGATGTTTGAAACGCTAGGTGGACCTCCACCGACGTCTGACATGAGCACTGACTTTCTTCCGGATGGTGAGACAAGAAGAAAATCGACGTCAGCGGGAAACGCATGTGAGAACCCATTGATGGTGACCGAAACTCGCTGGATCACGCCTACTTCTCCAGCGACGGTGATTGCAGAGGGATACACACTAGCAGCCTGTCCCGGTCCGCCCGACGCCGTAGGGCAGGGGTTGGGGCAATCGGTAATCGTGATTGCCGTTGAGTTAGTGAATGACGTTGCGAGAGCGGGTCTTTCGATAGGCGCTCTTGCCACACTCGACTTGGTTCCACTCATCGAACTCCTTGTGATGGTGCGGACTGTTTGACCCTGTACTGCCGGTACGGGCTCTTCGGCTTTCGGTTCAGCAACCTTCTGGGCAAACGTGACGGGCACAAAAACTAAAAGTGCCAGCAAGCTCAACACGCGAATTGAGTAATGACAGAGTTGTCCTAACGGGCAAAGTATCATCGGTAGACTCCAGAGTTTAGTTTTTGACAAACTGGGCTAAAGGTTGGGGGGTTCCTATCAGGTGGGGGGTTCTTATGCGCCAAGCACGCAACTTGTTGCTATAGAACTTTGCGGTGGAGCCTAAGTCTTTCAACCAAAATCTGTCAAGGTTAGGTGTTAACTGAAACGAACGATCGGCATGTTTTGCAGCTTTGGTAAATTCATCACTCGTAATTGATAATCTTACGCATGACTTTTTTGAGAGCACTTCTAATCTGTTTCACTGTTTGCCTGTCAACGTTGGCAATTTCAACTGTCAAAGCGCAGGCACCGGAACAAACTCGGATTCGTACTGCGGTAGAAACGACAGATTGGGCCACGGTTCGATCCAGCGTCGAAAACTTGCGCAGTTCGAATCCCAGCGTGTTCCGAGTTGGACAGTACGACTATTTGTTGGGTCGAGTCGCCGAGCAAACCGCTGACTTGGCCACTGCGAGCGCAAAGTTCGAAACCGTTGCCTCAAGCAACACGCAACTTGCTCAATATGCTTTATGGCGACTGGCGCGTATCGCTCGCGCAAATGGAGATCTTGTCCTGGAGCGCGAACGACTGCGTCGATTGTTAAGCGTTGCTCCGGATAGCCTGCTGCTGGACGCAGCGCGACTTCGTCTCGCCGAGAGTTTCTTTGAGAGTGATGACCTTGCTGGAGTGTCGGCTAGTGCGCAGGCGCTAATATCGTCGAAGAATGTGACGATTACGCGCCAGGGAGCTCTCTTAGTCGCGCGGGCAAACTTACGTGCAGGGAAACTCACTGAAGCACGCGACGCGTTCAAAAAACTGCTAATGCAAATGCCCGACGCGTCCCGGCCGGACGACTTTGCATTAATAGCCGTCCGAGAACTTGATGAGCTGGACAAGCGACCGGAGTTTTCGTCTCAACCACTCTCGGAAGCAGACCACCTGCTGCGCGCGTCTGTGTACCAGTTCAATCGCGATTTTGCCGGAGCAAGAGTTCATTACCAGGCAGTTGTCGATCGCAATTCGCAAAGTGGCGTTGTTGATAACGCGACCTATCAAATCGGCAGGGGCTTGTACCTGGAAAGTAAGTATGACGACGCAATCAAGTTGTTCCAGAGCGTAGTGGATCGATCGCCGCAATCGCAGAGTGGTCGTGACGCACTTGGACAACTGGCAGCTAGTTATCTACGACTGAAACGAATCGATGATGCCGTCGCGACATACAAACTTTTCATTACGCGCTTTCCCGAAGGTCCAAATGCCGAACGTCCTTACCTGAACATCATCGACGCACTTCACGAGGCGGGTCGTTATTTAGAAGCATTGAACTGGGTGCAGCAGACTCGTACGAAATTCAAGACCGATCTCGGCGGTGCGCTGGCATTGTTTGCCCAACAACGAATTCATCTGGCTCAGAATTCCTGGGCGGAGGTTGTACGCGACGCCGACGAACTCTTGAAGTTGCCAGATCTCGGCGGTACGCGCGTGGGTGGAGGTACTACTACAGCGGAGGTCTCG
>QHXL01000208.1 GCA_003222935.1 Acidobacteriota bacterium | reverse complement strand
CAAAACAGTCCGTCGCGCCGTAGCCGATCAAATCAACTATTCCGGCTGCTCCTGCATTCGGGCAGGTTCCGGTCATGAGAGTCGTGTTGTTTACGAGCGCAACTTTGGTTGAAGTCGAGCTTACTGCAATCGTTCCGACTGCGTTCGGCGTCGGCAAACTGGTCGTGCCGCCTGCTCCTTGAGACTCCTGGATTAAGTAATACTGGCCAGGCTGAAGTGTGAAATTGGTAAGCGGGGTCATCTCCCAAGTGCTAGTTGACGAGAACCAGACCTGTACTGACCAACCGCTCAAATTAACCGGTGAACTGCTGTGGTTGATGAGTTCGATGAAATCATTGGTCAGCGTCGAACCCGTGTTGCCACCGCCGCCGTAAACCTGGCTGATTACCACCGTATTGGTTGGGGCCGGAGTTGGCGTAGGCGTCGGGGTTGGTGTGGGTGTTGGAGTTGGTGTCGGCGTCGGAGAGCCACACACATTCAGAGACGTTGCAGTGTTGCGTGGGTTGGGCGTGCTGACGCTGAAGTCCGCGCTGTTGTTGTCAGTGTCGGTGCAGCCTCCGAAGGCGCGCAAGGCAGCAGTCGTGTTGTTGCTTGGGCCAGTAGCCGCACCGGATCCTTCGAAAAAGTTGGCATTACCGTAGCCGACCAGATCGATAATGTGGGCCAGGTCGGTGGCCGAGCACGGAGCCGAACCTCCGTTACATGTCAAGCCGGTTGCCGTATTTACCAGGATAACTTTACCAGCGCCAGTAGCCATACTAATACCTGTCTGGCTGGCATCTTCGGTTGGCAGCGCAACACCGTTAGCACCTCCCGAACCGAGTTTGATCAAATAGTATTGACCAGGAGCCAACGATCCCGAGAGAGGCGCCACGTTACTGGAGAAATTACCAGTCCCGGTTGCGCTCGAATACTGAACAGACCATCCGCTCAAAGACACGATATCAGTGCTGCGATTAAAAAGTTCCACATAGTCGTTGAGGTAGGTCGCGTTTAAATTGCCGCCACCGCCGTACACCTGACTGATTACGACAGTACCTGGTACTGCGGGTGTCGGAGTGGGAGTTGGACTCGGTGTTGGCGTAGGCGTTGGCGTAGGCGTTGGAGTCGGTGTTGGTGTTGGGCCCCCCGCTGTACCGTTTACCGTAAAGTTATCGACCCTGCCAGTACCTCCCGCCGCAACAGTGGTTCCATTGATAGCTGTCGCAGAATTGTCAACGAGCCGTATGTAGACCGTGGATTGGTTCTCTAACGCTGGAACGCTACTCAGATCAAGTGTTCTTCTTGATGCTAGATTCGTGGTACCGGCGGACCAAGAAATAGCCGGATTAGCAAGAGCATAAGTGCTATTCGCCCCTGTTGCATCTGTAAAGGCAGATCCGTTTGTACTGTATTGGACTTTAAAATCCCTCGGACCTGTCGCACTACCAGTTTGATCCCACGTTATGCTAATTGCGCTGTAGCCAGAAGTGCTGAATGAGAATTGACAATAATCCCCGACGCCCCAATTGTTGGATGAAAGTGATCTTGCCGAACCGTTCCCGGCAGGATTACTCCATGTCGTCGAGGTGCTCGTGTGGAATGCCGTAAAGGCAGAACCCGCAGTCAAAACTCCCGAGTCAGCCGTACCAGACCCGCCGATATTTGGTGTCTGACCTGTATTCGTTGTTGTTACACCTTCGAAACTCCACGCGGCCATCGTGTCAGCAAAAAAAGGGGCTGAGAGACTCGGCCAAGCGGCGAGCGCGATCGTAAGTCCTCCCAATAAAACAGCAACCACGAAAGAAATATTTCGGAAACTGACAACGCGCTGGGAGATCGAAGATGGTATTGAACGATTCCTTTTATTAGACGTCTGCTTTTTGATGGTTGAGTGGGTAATATTCCTGCGCATAGTAAGACTCTCTCCCAGTTAGAATTTTTATTAAAACGCCGCACTTTTTTTGAGAGGAATACCGGAGGGAAAAGCTTCCAAGGCCGGCAGGGTAAAATGTGAATGCCTTGTACCAATTTCTATTACAACGGGTCAAGTTGGGAAGGCCTGTTTGTAATGATCAGCGGCATATTTATCTTGTCGGTAACACTCTCTTCAAGCCGGGCTGACAACTATCTATCCGACGGGCATAATGCACTCACGGAGGATCAACACTGCTACCTTGTAAATCAGCTCAATTGAACTGCGCGAAATCCGTCTGCCGCTTATCCACTTCTTCGAAACCAGCTTTGGCCGAACCACTGAACGACGCATCATTCTGGCGCGTCTGACTGACGAAGACGGCGCTGAAGGTTGGGGCGAATGCAGTGCCGGCGAAGGTCCGTTTTATAGCAATGAATGGACTGATAGTGCCTGGAGCACTCTCAACGACTTTCTGGCGCCCATCTTAGTTGCCGGACAACCGGAAAGCGCTGCCCACGTTTTTGCAGCGTTGAAGCCTGTTCGTGGCCATCGCATGGCAAAGGCGACTCTCGAGAACGCGTGCTGGGATTTAGAAGCGAAGAAGCTGAACGTACCGCTGTGGCGACACCTGGGTGGCATCAGCAATGAGATTTCTTGCGGAGTGTCTATCGGCATTCAAGATAGTCCGGAGATTCTTTTAGAGAAGATTAGGAAAGAAGTCGATGCCGGCTATCAACGGATCAAAATTAAGATAAAGCCGGGCTGGGATACCAGGATTGTTGAAAGAGTCCGAAAAGACTTCCCCGACATTCGTTTGATGGGCGACGCAAACTCGGCTTACACGCTCGCCGATATTCCGCTCTTCAAAGAATTAGATCATTTCGACTTGATGATGTTGGAGCAACCACTGTCGCACGACGATATCTTTGATCATGCAAAGTTGCAGCAGGAGATCAAAACCGCAGTCTGCTTAGACGAATCGATTCATCATGCCGAGGATGCGACTCACGCGATTGGGCTTGGTTCGTGCCGGATCATCAACGTAAAGCTAGGTCGCGTGGGAGGCCACTCTGAGGCTAAGCGAATCGAACAGGTCACTCGTGAAAATCAAATTCCTATTTGGTGTGGCGGCATGCTCGAATCGGGAATTGGAAGAGCACACAACATTGCGATGTCCACTTTGGCAGGTTTCACTTTGCCGGGTGACGTCTCTGCCAGCTCTCGCTATTGGGAAGAAGACATCATAGAACCACCCGTAATGGTGAGCAGCAGCGGCACAATCACAGCGCCCGAAGGTCCCGGCTTAGGTTTCAATCTCAACACGGCCAGGATCGACGCCGTCACCGTTCGCAAGGAAACGATCAGGCACACGGGTGCATCGGCCTAATTAATATGAACCCCACCACCTTGATCTCCCCCGACCGTGCGCGACAGGTGTTACAGATATTTCAAAGTCGGCAGACCATAATCGAAGAATTCATCAAGCGCCTGGTTGAGCTTGAATCGCCGTCGGGCGACATGGAAGGTAGTCGTGCGGTCGTTGACCTGCTGGTAGAGACTACGGGTGAACTGACCTACGTGAATTCGATCGAGCGTGTCGACGTCGCTGATTTTGGGCAACATCTAGTCATCGAAGCGTTTCACGGATCCGATCAGTCGGACCAGGTACTGCTGGTCGGTCACACAGACACAGTTCATTCACGCGGCAGTTTGTCTCAAATGCCATGGCGCAGGGAAGGCAACAAGTTATTTGGCCCAGGCACGTTTGATATGAAGGCAAACTGTGCGATGGCTATCGCAGTGTTGCACGCACTTGAAACGGTAGGCGCTACTCCAAATTGCGGTGTCACGATTGTCCTCACCTGCGATGAGGAAGTCGGAAGCATGAAAGGCTGGCCCTTGATTGAGAACGTGGCGAAGCGACGAAACACCAGGTGCGCGCTTGTAATGGAACCGCCGGCGCCGGGCGGACGAGTAAAGACAGGTCGAAAGGGAACCGGAATTTTTTCGATTAAGGTGGAAGGCAAGGCGGCCCATGCTGGTCTCGAGCCTGAAAAAGGCGCGAGTGCAATTTTAGAGTTGGCCCGGCAAACGGAACGTCTTGAATCTGTAAATCAGTCGGGTTCTGGAATAACGCTAAATGTTGGTGTCGTAAAAGGCGGGACGCGTTCAAACGTTGTTGCTGCTGAAGCGGAAGGTGAGATTGACGTTCGCTTCTCGACTGAGAGTGAAGCGCAGCAACTGGATCAGATGTTCAGAAATCTCAAACCCATCGATGATCGGGTCAAGGTATTCGTGTCAGGTGGAATCAATCGCCCACCGATGGAGAGAACTCCGGCAGTTATCGAACTATTTGAGAAGGCACGCGCGGTTGCCGCAATGATTGATTTCGAACTCGGTGAAGCACAAGTGGGCGGCGCTTCAGATGGTAATTTCATCGCGGCGTTGGGGATTCCCGTACTCGATGGATTGGGAATTAGCGGCGATGGAGCGCACGCCACTCATGAACACATTTTGGCGGATGATATTGCTGTTCGAGGAACGTTGCTCGCTGGGTTAATCCTGTCGGTTTAAAAGAGTGGTCAAAATGTCCGACGAACTTCAGTTTGTCGCGCGTTTAGCTGGACTGGATCTCGACAAACTGAAGTTCGTCGGACATTTTTCAATAGAACTCTATGCTTATAGCAACCTGGAACGTGAACTCGATTCTCGCGCGTGTGGCGAATGTTGCCCGCTGGCTCGATCTGGTGAAGCCGGACGTTTTGTGCCTGCAGGAGCTCAAGTGTGCTGACGACAAATTCCCCACGGAAGTTTTTCAAGAGCGTGGTTATCAATGTCAGATTTTTGGTCAACCGACTTACAACGGCGTTGCCATTCTCACTCGTGGGACATGCCCGACTGGACATCGTGGCTATCCGGGCGACGATGAAACACAACAGTCTCGTTTGATCGCGTCGACAGTGAATGGAATAAACGTCGTCGATGTTTATGTTCCAAACGGCCAGATGGTTGGTTCAGAGAAGTACGCATTTAAACTTGAGTGGCTGAAACGGCTCCGCGAGTTTTTCGACGTGAACTACGACAACTCAACACCAGTGTTGTTGTGTGGAGACTTTAACGTAGCACCCGATGAACGTGACGTTCATGACGTGCGTCTCTGGCAGGGAAGGATCTTGTTTAGTGACCCGGAACGAGCCGCGCTGCAACATGTGAAAGACTGGGGGTTCACTGATGCTTTTCGTCTTCACACCGAAGAAGGCGGACACTTTTCGTGGTGGGATTATCGAGCAGGAATGTTTCGACGAAACATGGGACTACGCATCGATCATATCTGGATTAGTGAAGCACTGGTGCAGAAGAACGTTCGCACGTGGATCGACGTGGAACCGCGAAAGTGGGAAAAGCCCTCGGACCATGCACCGGTCATTGCTGAGTTTGATGTTTAGCCACTGACGCTGGAGTTTGTCCCCGCGATTTCATTCTTTCCAGTTTCTCGACCTCTGCGGAAAGCTCCGTCAGGCTTTTAATCAATTCTGCTGCCAGCGCGGGATTCTTCTTTAGAAGCCACTCGTACTGTTCCATTGCTCCTTCTCGGTTGCCTGAAATGAATTCCGTGACGCCGAGGAATACATGGGCCTTCTGATCGTTGGGTTCCAGTTTGAC
>QHXL01000207.1:7096-7801 GCA_003222935.1 Acidobacteriota bacterium | reverse complement strand
GATCCGTTCGGATTCGGGATAGGGCAGCGGCTGCAGTAAGAGACCATTGACGACACTGAATATGGCCGTGTTGGCGCCGATTCCGAGTGCGAGCGATAACACGGTTACTACACTGAAAACAGGACTATGGAGCAGCGCTCGCACTCCTAAGCGAATATCCCGCCACGCGGTTTCTATGAATTGGCCCATTCTGATCTCCCTTACTTTTTCGTGAACTTGTTCGACGCCCCCGAGCTCAACGAGAGCGTTACGTCGAGCTTCTCCAGGTGTGAGTCCTTGCCTGATTTTCGTCTCCGTCAACATATCCAGGTATGTTCGGAGCTCTTCAGTGAACTCATGCTCCACTTGGTCCTTGTGGAACAGGTTGCGCCAGAAGCTGGCCAGTCGAGGAATCAACGGCACGATTGCAATCTCCTCAGGTAGCCTTCAGAGCGGTCGCGATAGCGAGGGAGATTCGCTGCCAGTCCTGCGTTTCTGTGTCGAGCTGGCGCCGGCCTGCTGCGGTAAGGCGATAGTATTTTGCGCGGCGATTGTTCTCTGACTCACCCCATGATGACTGGAGCCAGCCGGCCTCTTCCATCCGGTGTAAAGCGGGGAAGAGCGACCCGGGTTTGACCTTGAAAGTCCCCTTCGTGATCTGATCGATTCGACTTGAAACGCCGAGTCCGTGCAGTGGTCCCAGGGCCAGCGATTTAAGCAACAGGA
>QHXL01000207.1:0-7077 GCA_003222935.1 Acidobacteriota bacterium | reverse complement strand
AGGTGAAGGGTCCCTTGCAACAGGTCAACTTGCTTTCGCGCCATCTTGTTCTCCTATAGACATTCTGTAGATGCTACATAAACGTTCTCATATAGAATGTCAATACGAGCCACTCTCGTACGCAGTCATACGAACAAATGGATGCGAAAGCTGCCGTGGTGTTGATGAAAAGGTAGGAGGCGCATATGCATAAAACCCTCGGTTTACGTTTCCCACCATCTAGCGAAAACTCTTACCGAGACGCTTTGAAGAACGTAGATCAGTACCAGAACAAGAGGTATGAAAGCTAAAACCACTTGCCAGGAGTCCATCGCCTCGCGGAGACGTGCTAACTCGAAGGCGCTTACAAGTATTACGAGGCAAGTCACGAGCGTATAAGCGGTGCAAAGTGCGACACCGACTACTATGGTATTGAAGAGCAGAGGAGACCGGTCGTGTCTGATGACAACTTTCCGTTCGGAAGTGTCCTCTCCTCCGACTATAAGATACGTGCGCCGATTCTTCAGATCGTTGAGGAGAAAGCACGTAGAAAACGCGCTCAACAAAACTCCTACGAGGGACCAGTACGAACTAGCTGTGAGCATCTGCTTCCTCCTTCGCACTTGTTTCCTGGGTAAATATCCAGCACGCAGTAAGAGGCCGAACGTCCAAGACACACGGCATCACCATTGACCGTGATTGTGGCAATCGGGATGGTCGCGCCTTGATCGCGAGGCTGCCTAGTTTACCGCCGTTGGGGAGAACTCATCATCCATCCGGAGCCAGCGCACTTCTTTGAGGTACCGGTTCTACCGCCTCCGCTTGCGCATCTCAGCTACATCCCGTGAGGGCAAGGGGTTTTATGGCTGAGTTGAAAACGCAAGATGAAAAATAATTGACCGCCAGAAAAAAGGTCCGATGGCGGGGGTGGCAAAGTTTGGATCAAAAGGATCCGGTACGAAATACGACCATCGGTGGTTCGTGGATTGTATTTATTGTTTTACCCGAATGAAACGATTCACGGACTAACGAGGTTGTGTGAAAACGCGTTCGCGGCTATGCCGCGCGATGTGCGGAAGGGCTGTGCCCTTGTAAAGTCTCAATTCAACTTGGGCTGCACCCCACGTGCAGGGCGGAGCCCCTTCATTATGAGGAGTGTTGCGTCCGGTTGGGGCATAGCCGCCACCTCACATCGGGCGACATAGCGACGAACTGGACTGTGCCGATACCTAAAGCTAAGTGATGTTTACAGTGTCCCCTTTACGTGCGGTATGTTTCCCTTTGGCTGTCCGCTGCCCACGCTGATCTCTACTTTCGATTTCGGAATGTCGTCGGCGATAACCGTGAAACTCACCTGACGACTTTCGCTTGCCTTCAGATGGATCCGCTGGAAACCGCGCAGATTGCGTATCGGGGCATCTCCTCCAGAACCGCCGCCAATGTACAACTGGACCACTTCGTCGCCGTCCACCGTCGACGTATTCTTGACCGTAGCGCTAGCTCAGCCCAAAACCGAAGGAGTAGAGGGTGTCGCCTTTGAAATAGCGGTAAGTGCGGCCGCGCATAGCATATTCAGTAAACGGCGGCAGTTGGTCGACGCTCTTATAAAACGTTACTGGAAGTCGACCTGCTGGATTGTTAATCCCCGCCAGTGTCTCTGCGATAGCCGTACCGGCCTCTTCGCCGCCATACCAGGCTTCCAGGACTGCGTTTGCCCGGTCAGCCGCGACATTCGCGCTGATCGCGCTGCCGCTGGTCAAAATTACGATTACCGGCTTGCCTGTGGCAAGGGCAGCCTCTACCAGTTTTTCCTGCGTTTCCGGCAAGTCCAGACTGGTGCGATCACCTCCAAGAAAACCAGGGATGCTGAGTCCCCGCATCTCTTCGCCTTCCAGTTCAGAATTCAAACCGACGCAGACAATAGCAACGTCGGCCTCCTTTACAACCTTTTCGGCCTCGGTAAGTAAAACGGCTGCCGGAGGAATCCAGGCTAGTTGGGCGGCGCCGCCTGTCCCCGGTTGGCGATATTCAATCCGGAGGGCATATTTGCGTCCGCCCTCTAACTGTAACGTTACCTGTGGCACCCGCCGAGCGCCCGGCGCTAACTGTGCAGGGGTGGGTTGACCCGCAGGAGCTAAACCAAAGTCTAGTTCCTTGCCGTCCAGAAACACTTGAACCCGGGCGGCAGCGCGCCCGAACCCGCTGCGTATGTTTAAACGATATTCGCCCGTTGCCATCGGCGTCAGCGTGCTGGTCCAACGCACCGAATACTTTTCGCGACCTACCGCCCCAATAATGGCGGGGTCTTCCATGCCTAAATCGAAGTACACGCGAGGTTCCGTCCGGCGGAGCTTCGGTTGCCCCTGGAGTTCGGGATTGTCGAAATACTCAACCTGGACACCCTGACCACTTCCATCCGGCGGCGTCAGAACTGTCGAAGGCACTAACGAAGGCGTACTGGCCGTATAGGTCGCACCCTGCGCGTATTGCACCTGGGCCGTAGTGAACTGCCGCTGAATTCCTTCAACCGGAGTGACCTGTTTTGATGAAATACCATGATAGTTCCCCAGCAGTGCAACAGGGTCGTCTGCAGAAGGGCCAATGACGGCAATTTTTCGCACCGATGCGCTCAAAGGCAAAATGCCACCCTGGTTTTTTAACAGCACGATTGCTTTCCGTTCAGCTTCGCGCGCCAGTTGTCTATGTTCGTTTGAGTCGTTCTCGGATATGCCAATCTTTGAGTACGGTACGCGCTCTGGCGGATCGAACATGCCCAGACGGAATCGCGCGACAAAGAGCCGCTCAAGCGAACGGTTGATTTCGGCTTCCGTGATATTCCCGGCTTTGACCTCGTCGACCAGGGTTCGATACTCGTTGCCGCAGGTGAGGTCTGTACCAGCCTTTACGGCTGCCACGGCCCCTTCGCCCATCGTGGCAGCGTATTTGTGATTCTGTGAGATGTCCCGCACCGCGGCGCAGTCGCTAACGACGTAGCCTTGGAACCCCCATTGTTCCCGCAGCCGTTTTTGAAGAAGATCCGTGCTGGCGCAACCGGGAACTCCGCTAACGGAGTTGTAGACGCACATGATGGAGCCGGCCTTGGCCTCCATAATCGTGGCCTTAAACGCCACCAGGTAAGTGTTCACCAGATCGTATTCGCTGACGGCGGCGTCAAAGATGTGCCGTTCCGGCTCAGGTCCGCTATGTACGGCGTAGTGTTTTGGAGTCGAGACTACTTTGAGGTAACGAGGATCGTTGCCCTGCATCCCCTTTACAAATTCGACGCCCATGCGGCTCGTTAGGTAGGGATCTTCCCCGTAGGTTTCCTGCCCTCGTCCCCAGCGGGGATCGCGAAAGATATTGATGTTCGGCGACCAGTAGGTCAATCCGGCGGTACGACCGGGAGATGTAACCGGCGGGTCGCCGAAGATCGGAGGTGGGCCGCCCAGAGCCGCATTGTATTTGGCGCGCGCTTCGGTTGAAATGGTGTCGGCCACAGTGTGCATCAGTCCGGTATCCCAGGTGGCCGCAAGTCCGATGGCCTGTGGGAATACTGTAGCTCGTCCCTGGGCCACACCGTGCAGCGCTTCATTCCACCAGTCAAAGGCAGGTACATTGAGCCGCGGAATCGCTGGAGCGCTGCTCTGCATTTGCAGGACCTTTTCGTCCAGAGTCATCTTGGAGACCAGATCGGCAGCGCGCCGCTCCGGCGTCACATCGGGGTTAAGGTAGAGTGGTTTACTCGTGTCCTGACTGGAAGAGTTAGCCATCAAAGAGAACAACAAAGAAAACAAGGCGGTCACGAAAAGAATGTATCTCAATGACGTAATCTCCTCAGGTGTCTTGTCAAACTACGACCGGGTGTGATTGATCCGCATTTTTAGCCGCCCGTCTAAAAGAGCCAGGGTCGCCTCGTTCGAAGTTCAAATTTCAGGACAGCACTCTAAACCTGAATTCCGAATTTGAAAATTGATTTTTGCTTCATCAAAGCCATCATCGAGTTTTTCTGAAAGTCGAAATGATCTCGAATGAGTCATGAACTAAAACAAAAGCGTTCTACGACACAATCCGTCATGATTGCAGATCAGTTTCGGATTACATTCGGGCTTCGCGGCATCCGCAGATCAGACTTGCCGTCCTCCAGTGGAGCCTGTACCGGACTTACGATTGGCGCGCCGGGCTTCATGTCGCTGGCATCCTGATCACTTACGAAAAGTTGAGTCCCGCGCTGACTTCCGTCGGAGGCAAGGTCATGGTTATAGGTTTGTCCAGAATAGGTGTTATTTCATTCTTGTTTGCAACCGCCGTTTTAGGACTGTCGCGCCCGACTCCTGTGGCAAATCCGATCATCGTTACGCAATCAGTTCCATCATCGCTATTACTCCCGACTCTTGTCTGAGTCGCGATCGACGTCTTCCAGTACTTCAGTGAATTCAGGAACAATCGTGCGATCTGGATCACCAGCCTCAACTGCAGCCTGCGCATGAGCGCGCACGATGTCGCTCATAGTTAAAAGACCAATAAGTCTGTTTCCATCCTTACCGTCGACTACTGCAAGTTGGCGCACACCTGCTTTGTCCATTCGGACCCTTGCTCGGACCAGAGGATAATCAGCCAAGACGTGAGGCCTGGCATCAGAGTGCAAACCGACTCGCTCAGAGCCAGAGCTCTCAGCTACAAGACGACGCAAGCGTGCTTCACTGATCATTCCCAGGATTCTGTTTTCATTGTCCACGACCGGATAGGTTGAGTGTTCCAGGTTTCCGACCTCATCGATTGCTTCGGACACAGTGTCGCTTGCCAGAATCGTCGTGGGATTGGTGCTCATTGCGTCAGCTACTTTTAGCTGCTCAAGAGCATGGGCCATGCGGCCACTTCGGTGAGGCAGATGAATACCGTCCTGTTCCAGTAGGGCCTCGTAGATCGGAGTGGGACGAACATGCCTTGCCAGCGCATATGCCGTCATGTTTGAAATCATCAACGGCAGGATGAGATCGTAACTGCCTGTCATCTCAAAAATGATCAGCACGGACGTGATTGGCGCCCGAATAATTCCCGCAAAGACGGCACCCATTCCCACCAAAGCAAATGAACCCAATTCATTACCGGTGTGATGGAACAGTGCTGTATCGAAGTAGCCGAATACGCCTCCAAGTGTTCCGCCAATAAATAAGGCTGGCGCAAAAATTCCACCTGCGCCACCACTCCCATAAGAGAAAAGCGTCGCCACAAGTTTGAGGATGCATAGAAGGAGGAGCGCCCGAAACGCCAAGTTGCCGGACAAAGCCATTGACAAGGTTCCATATCCGCCTCCTGTGACACCGTTGATCCCAAGCCAATAGATCGCTGCCACGGCAAGTCCGCCGGTAACGAGTCCGCCAACGCCAGGTTTCGCCCAGTCAGGCAACAGCGTCAAGCGCCGAAACCACATCCGCAAGCCGACCAACGATTCAGTGAACACGAGAGAGATTATTGCGGCTGCCACTCCGAGTGCCGCATAGAAAAGCAGAGACGAGAAATGCTCAAGGCCGTAATGCGCGGAAATCGTAAAGACAGGATGCTCGCCGAGAACTGCTCGCTCAATTCCGGCAGCAATCGCTGCGGCAACCACAATCCATGCCAGCACTGCCTGATCCAGATCCCCGACTACTTCTTCAATCGTGAAGGTCACAGCGGCAATCGGTGCATTAAACGCCGCCGCGATACCAGCGGCAGCGCCGACTGGCAATAGTCGTTTGAGGTTTTCGCGAGAGAGCGCGGCGGAGCGACCGAGAGTGCTTGCCACCCCGGCACAGATCTGCACGGTTGGCCCTTCACGTCCAAGCGAAGAACCGGTGCCGATCTGCAAGACGCCTACCAGAAACTTGCCCACGGCTTCGCGGAAAGGTACGCGTCCACCTTTGATCGCATAGGCCACCTTCACCTGGGGGATTCCGCTTCCTCTCGCCCCCGGAACAACGTATTGCAATAGCGCGCCGCTTAGCAGTCCACCTACCGTCGGAGTCATGATCGTCCACCAAATCCAGGACGTGCCACTCGCATTCATGGCTCGGTCAATCAGTCGATTCTCGGCCCCGATTATTGATAGGTGAAATAAGACTGCGGCAAGCCCGCAGGAGGCTCCTGCGATAAGCGTAAGGGCGAAAACGCGGTGAGTTTCAGAGGGAACCAGCCGGAGGAACAAACGCAATAGGGTTGCGTTTGCGCGTCGCAAATTCAGACTCAACCTCTGCGCAAGCTCCGGTAACTTCATTTACCCTTCTGGTTTCTAAATCGATTAGGAATATAGCAAAATTGTGTGGGTGGCGCATGGAACAGTGTGGAGGCACGATTAAGTGGTCCGTCGGTAACGCTAAGCTCAGATCCAATGTACCATTCGAATCGTAAATGACTTCTAAGTGTTAGCGAGGAACATGCCCGACGGAGTCTGACATCCTAAATGAAGCAGGACGCAAGGCAAGAAGTGACGAGGTTTCGGATCTCAGGTCACCCATCTTGAGCGATCAAGAACATCAGCCTAGCGTCTTGCCTGTGCTGCGGACTCGAGACGAAACAAAGGCCTTCTATAATAAGATCGCCAGGGTCTAAGATTTCCTTTCCGGGACCAGCGAAGCACCAATTCGAGGCCTTGGATTGGAAAAGCTAGAGGTGAGAGAACGAGAATGCGTCCTTGAAGTAGGTTTTGGCACAGGCACCTCTCTGGTTGAACTACTTCTCTCGCCAGGTCAACATCGTCAACGAAATCATCGGCGCGATAATCCCGTGCATCACAGCTTCTATTTCTTCTCTAAAAGCATTCGCACACTTAACGAGCGACTCACCCTCGAGGTGCGACTCGAACATCCGTACCTTCGCCACTTCCAATCGCCCGTGTAATCTGTTGATGGGCTTTAGGGTTTCGTGTTCCCCCTTGTCTGAAAGAGTCTGCTCGCTAGGCGGTCGTTAAAATGAGTCGTTTTGGGTCTAGAACCCCACAATTTTTAGGACTCAAGAACTGTCTTAACCTACCCTCTGTGTCGATTGCCTGGTTGGGGTACGGCAACCCTTCTGCTATGTCATAACTCATGACATAAAAATAGGCTCCGAAGAGCCTTTGTG
>QHXL01000206.1:2222-7827 GCA_003222935.1 Acidobacteriota bacterium | reverse complement strand
CAACTTCGCAATGTCACGCCTGACCCTCATGTTTCCTACGAAGCTGCGCCGGAAGATCTCTTCAACGCCCAACGGCAAATGCGCGATCGCGGTGAAGGCCTCCTGGCCATTTACCATTCTCACCCTCGAGCGGTTGAGCCGAGTCCCTCGGAAACCGATGTACGCCTCGCTTATTATCCTTTAGCTACATACTTGATTGTGGGGCTTGCCGGCGAAGTGCCTGTGGTAAAGGCGTTCAGGATCTCTGAACGCGAGCAGCGCTGTCAGCAGGTTGAGTATGTGATCCTGGACTAGTAAGATTGAACTGGCCAATAAGAAGGTTCGTAAATCGGCTAGATGGAAAAAAAGAACAGTAAATACGATACCAACCCGCTCGACCCCGACGTACAACGGAAGTCTCAAAACGAGTGGGGAGAAGGCGGCGGTGGTACGCCTACATCCGAGTGGGTGCAATCGCCTACGAGTGAAGTGAACAAGGCGGAAGATAACTCTCGCAAGAACGTTTACTCTGAAGCTCCCACGCGACGCTACGACACTCCTCCATTGGAAGCTCCATACCAGTCAGTGTTTGTTCCTCCGACTTACGCGCCACCAGCTTCACAATACCAGCAGCCTGCAAACGTTTATCAGGCGCCGGTCAATATGCGACCCACAGCCAGACCGATAACCGGAATCGGGATTCCGGAGAAATGGGCTGTCGTGTTGCCCTATGCGCCATTCTACGTTGGCTTAGTCGTCTCCTTGCTGGAGTTGTTTCTGGCTCCCCGCAAAGAAGTGAAGGTTCGTTTTCATGCTTCACAAGCCCTCTCTCTCCACATCGCTTTCCTCATTGTTCACACACTTTTTGGAGTCATCCACACCTTAACAGACAGCGGCCTGGGTGGAACTCTATTCAAGTTAGCGGCCTTTGTTTTTCTAATTGTATCGATGATTAGAGTTTCGAAAGGCGAACCACATCGAATTGCTCCCCTGGCTGAACCCGCACAGTGGTTCAACGAACACATCGAGCCTCGAAATCAGGGGTGAGTGTCACGTTGGCATCTCCATTGCCTAAGAACCTGAAAGGGCCTCGTTAGCGAGGGTTTGATGCTAACGCCGGAACAAAACCATTCTCCGAAAGCGCTACCGTTGTTGCGTTTTCGTGCAGCCCTTCCTGAAAAGGGTTAAGAGTTGATGGCAAACTCCCAATAGGACGCTTCATCAAAGTGAAGTATCAGAATTCGTAAAAGCTGAGGTTATTGAGCTGGAGGGAACGATGATTAGAACGCGAGGAAATCGACAAAAGGGATTTATTGTTTGGCTGACGCTCGTCGCGTTGCTGGCGATGCCGCTTTCCCTGGTAGCCCAAACACAGATCACATATCACAGTAATAAATACAAAGCTGAGGACGACGCAAAGCTTGGTCGACAGGCAGCTCAGGAAGTTGAACAGCAACTCCCTTTGCTTCGCGATGAAGAGATTAGAGGTTATGTGGAACGCGTCGGACGGCGTCTGGTTAGTGCAATCCCGGGCGAGTTTCAACATCCTGAATTCCAATACTATTTCAAAGTTGTAAACGCGAGCGATATCAATGCCTTTGCACTTCCCGGTGGTCCAATGTACGTCAACCGCGGAATGATCGAGGCCGCCCGCAACGAGGGCGAAATGGCCGGAGTGATGGCCCATGAGATTAGTCACGTCGCATTACGCCACGGTACTGCACAGGCCACGAAGCAACAGAAGTACGGGTTGCTGGCGGGCATTGCCGGAATTGCCGGAACGATCCTGGGTGGTCCAGGTGTAGGTCAACTTGCCCAGGCGCCATTTGCCGTTTACTTCCTGAGGTTTAGTCGTGAGTACGAAACAGAGGCTGATATTCTCGGAGCGCAGATTATGGCACGCGCGGGATACGATCCAAGAGATCTCGCCAACATGTTTCGCACAATAGAGGGTCAGGGTGGTGGAGGCGGCGGCTTCTTCAGTGACCATCCGAGTCCGAAAGATAGGTACGCCCGTATTAACCAGGAGGCACAGTACCTGCGAATTGCAAACCCAAACCGCGACACGCGAGAATTTGCACGAGCCCAGGAACGCTTGAGCGGTTATCCACGTGCTCAGTCGATGTCGGAGATTGCGCGGAGCGGTCAGCGGTATCCGAGCGGCGAAACAACTAATTACCCGCAGAATGCGCCAGGTGGACGTGTTGATTATCCGTCAAACCGACTTCAGAGTTACCGCATCCTGAACGGTGTGCAGGTTAGTGTGCCGAACAACTGGCGACAAGTCGGCGATTCAAGTTCGGTTTGGTTTGCTCCAGAAGGTGCATACGGCCAGTACAACGGGCAGGCGGTTTTCACGCATGGGGTTAACTTTGGCGTGGCGCAAACACAGAATCGGAATCTACAGCGCGCAACGGACGAGTTCCTCAACTCCCTGTCACAGGGAAACAGCAATATGCGTGCGAACAGTGGTTACCAACGAACAACGTTGGGCGGCAGGAATGCTCTCTGGACTTCATTGACCAACAGGAATGAAGCGACTGGTCGATCGGAAAATGTTCGGTTGATCACGACCCAGTTGGATAACGGCCAGTTGCTCTACATGATTGCGGTTGCCCCGCAGAATGAAAGGAACTTCGAGAGCGCATTTCAAAGTGTCGCGAACTCGGTAAGGTTTTACTAAAACAAGATTGAACCAAAGTTCCTTGCGGCTAACAACGCAACGAAGAGTACAAAAACTTAGCCGCAGATCTTCGCGGATGGACGCAGAGGGAAGATAAGTTCACTTTCCAGTTACCTTTTCTAATCTGTTTCATCGGCGTTCATCTGCGGCTAATTCAAATTTTTAGCTTCTTGCCAGAGAGACTCCAGCTCAGCGATCGTGGTTTGGTCGAATGGCTGACCTCTTTCGCTGAGCTTTTCTTCTATGTACTTAAACCGCTTGCGAAACTTTCTGTTAGTCAGCTTTAGCGCCGCTTCCGGTTCAATCTGCATGTGCCGCGCGATGTTAGTTGCCGCGAACAATAGATCACCAAGTTCTTCCCTTACTCGAGAATGCGCATCCTCGTCTTTTAGAGATGCGTGATCCTTAATCGCTGTTCGTAGCTCCTCAATCTCCTCTTGCAACTTATCGAAGATCTCGTCGACATTCTTCCAATCAAAACCAACTCGGGCGGCCTTGGTCGAGAGCTGATGCGCTTCCATCAGTGCTGGAGCCTTGGAAGATACCCCGTCGAGCAATGATGTTTTTGCATCCTCAGTTTTTCCTGCAGCCCGACGTTCTTCAGCCTTCATCGCTTCCCAATTGAGAAGTACCGTCGCCGAGTCGTCGGCTGTAACATCTGCAAAGACATGTGGGTGACGACGCACCATCTTGGTGTGAATGGCATCAGTAACATCGTCGATCGCGAACTCACCACGTTCCTTTGCGACTTGCGCGTAGAAGACAATTTGAAACAAGAGGTCGCCGAGTTCGTCACGTAACTCGAGTGGACGACCTGCACGTGCCTCCTCGACGGCGTCGAAAGCTTCGTAAGCTTCCTCCAGCATCATTGGCGCGAGTGTCGCGTAGGTTTGCTCGCGATCCCATGGACAGCCGTTCGGGGAACGCAAGCGGTCCATCAGTTCGACTAAATCAGAAAAGTTAGCTGGCATTTTGGAGTGCGGTGCCTCGTCACCGCTTTAAAAGAGACTCAAGCGCAGGTTTACTCTTAATAAAGCCGTACATCTCTCATCCGCTCACGAAGGTTCATTTTAACAAAGCGGTGACGAGGCACCGCACTCCAAAGGTTGCTACCAGGTGATCTCAAATTCATAATCGGATGGACCACCCTTAGGATCTTTGATCCGAATAACTACTGCGAAGTCGTTATCGCGTGAAGGTTGTTGTTCGATGTACGCCTGACCCCGGCCCCTCTTCATAGTCAAACTCACAGTCACTCGTCGTGACGGCAGTGAAGAAGTGAAGTTTGGCTGGGCGTCGGAATAGGGTGTGCCACCAATTGTCTCAACATCTGCACGACCCCCGCGAACGGTGATCCTGACGTCGTCGTCGATGCGACCTCGCCAGGTCATTCGTCCACCTCGTCCTTGACCTTGGCCTTGACCTTGATCCGAGTTACCACCTTCACCCGGTCCGCCTCCACCCTCTACCTCCCGACTAATGTCGGATATCAGGCGTTGAATGCTGTACCAGGTGCTTCGCTGTGTATTGGTCCGTTCGACCGAGCGTCCGAGGTCCTGTAAAAGACTAAAAGCGTCGCGCAAATCCTGAGTGCGACGTCGATCACTAACCATTTTGTAGAACACTTGCGAGGCGGCACTGAACTGTTCCGCCAACATTACGGCTTCGATGTCGCTTCGATTGCTGCGAAACGAGTTAGCGTAGTTCCGATAGTTCGCAGCGGAGAAATCGCTGGCTTCGCGTGAAAGTCTACCCGCCATTTCAATGAGACGGTTCGATTGGGGCTGAGTACCGAATTGTGCAAACGTGGTTTGCGCAAGAACAAGTACCGTGATTGTTATCAGAAATCGTCTGGTATTCATGGTTTCTCCTGAATCCTAATTTGACGGTATTGATTGAATAATTCCTGTATATGGTCGTTCGTGTCAATAGGTTGTCTGGTTTGGTTTTACCGGCGCGCAATTCTCCACGTTCTTTGGTTGTTAACTTCTTGATTTGTTTGTTTTAAGCAACTTTTGGCCTCGGCTTTGCCGCCGGATGTGAGGCGACGGCTGTGCCTCGCCGTAAGTTTCTGCGTTCGAGTTGGGCTGTGGCCCTTGGTGTGAGCTCCTCTGACTGCGCTTCCGTAGGCGCGATTATTTTGGGGCCGAGCCCGAACCAAGGGCATAGCCCGAAATTAACGCGCCCGTTTACGGCGAGGCCGAGCTGTCGCCTCACATCCGGCGGCAAAGCCGAGGCGAAAAGTTTTTAGAAGACCAGAAGTTAACGAGTCGTTACACATAATCCGCAGAAAACCCAAAGCGAACCATTCCTTCTGTTTAGAGAGTTGCAAGAAATGTCGAGAGAGGACACAAGCGTCTGCAGACGAAACCACGGGATTTCCTCAATTCACGTTCAAATTGGCAGAGCCACTAAAATTTGATAACGAATTCGCGGAGCACGTTTAAGCCGAAGCCCGTTGCAAGTGAGTACGTGCCCGAACGTAAACCATCTTTGTAACTGTAGCGCGATGGATACCATGTCTCTGCTGGAATGATCGAACCCGCATAGACCCCGATAAATATCGGCGCCGAAAGTACACGCTTTCCGCTGCGAGTCCGTGAAGTTACATTCTGAATAAGTGCGTCGCTGAGTCGTGGCCAAAACCCTTTGCGTTTACTTCTTTCAAAGCCGGTGTCAAGCGAAAGGCTTCGGATAATCCATATTGCACCGTGTGACGAATCGCATTCTTCCCGAAACTTGAAGCGAAACGCTTTCCATACCCTTCTGCACCCTGGCCCCATTCGAGCGGATCGTTATCCCATTGGTTGAAACCTGCTGAAGCCGCAGTTCTTACGAGGCTCACTGGTCCAACCGTGTTGTTAACATAGCGATTGAATCGTTTGCGGCTGGTTGGAAAAACGTACAGGTCGGTTGAGGTTTGCGTAGCCGTCTTGCTTTGTT
>QHXL01000206.1:0-2135 GCA_003222935.1 Acidobacteriota bacterium | reverse complement strand
CGACTTGTTCGCATCGACCTGCGACTGATCTGACTGCTGACCTCTAACCGATACGAACGTTAGAACTACGAAAAAGAACACGACAACGATTCTATTCAACAATGGTTCTCCATCCCCCTTGAACTGTCAGCTGTTCAATTCATAGAACGTTGAGATGTCTTTAACGTGTCGTAAGTGTGAAGTCAAATCAGCATAAAGCCGGTGATAAAGCTCTTGACGAAAAAATCAACTACGTATATAACCAAAGAGTTATTAAACCAATGGGTTATATGCTATGACTAGTACTGAACAGCTGAACGCCACGTTTCTGGCACTGGCTGACCCTACGCGACGCGCAATTCTGGCGCGACTTGCGACGGGCGAAGCATCCGTAAACGAGTTGGCCGAGCCGCACGACATGAGTCAGCCGGCTATATCCAAGCACCTGAAAATACTTGAGCGAGCCGGTCTCATCTCAGCGGGTGTCGACGCACAACGTCGGCCGAGACGGCTCGAAGCGAAGCCCCTGGCCGAAGCCACCGAATGGCTCGAAGGTTATCGTGAAATTTGGGAAGCCAGCTTCCAGCGGCTGGACAATTTGCTTGACGAGATGAAGAAGACGAAAAAGAGCCGACGGGCCAAACGTTGAGCGACGTGGGTCTTTTGCGCGGCTTGTCGATTTTGACGCCCGCCGTTCGATTAAGTGGTGAGTAAGAAGACACGAAACGGAGTTAGGACCATGAATCGGAGTGGAGCTTTCCAATTTGCAGACCCGGAAAAAATGAGGACAACAACATTGAGTCGATTTCTTCGAAGTGCCGGAGCGATCCTGGCGGGACTGATAGCAGTAATAGTTTTGTCTACTGCTACCGATGCCGTCTTGCATTCAAGCGGCATTTTCCCGCCGTTAGGAACTCCGATGAATGATTCGCAGTTTGCGCTCGCACTAGGCTATCGCTCGATCTTTGCGATTGCGGGCTGTTACATAGCTGCTCGCATTGCGCCTGGCCGACCGATGCGACACGCCTTAATCCTTGGTGCGATTGGATTCGTCCTTTCGCTCATTGGCACGATTGCAACCTGGAATGGTGGTCCGGAGTTCGCGCGAAAGTGGTATCCGATTGCGCTGGTAGTTACTTCGATTCCATGTGGCTGGCTAGGCGGAAAAATCCAGCAGGTTACCTCAAGCAGGTAACGTTCTAATTTTAAAGACAAGAAAGAGGACCGAGAGTAAGTTAAAAAGGAAAAAATGAAGGCAGCCGGAAAACCGAAAAAGTCGCTCTCGCTCGACGACAGGCTAAAAACGGTCGTTACTAAACTAAAACGCCTGAGTAGCAAAAGCACTCGGGATGGCATGGTTCGTTACGGCCTTCCTTCTGACAACGCGCTGGGAGTTCCGATCGGTGCGATTCAGAAAGTAGCGAAAGACATCGGCCGCGACCACGAGTTAGCCGAAGCGTTATGGACGACTGGTATTTACGAAGCCCGTTTGTTGGCGTCATTCGTTGACGAGCCTGAAAAGGTGACGGTCGCGCAGATGGACCGATGGTGTCGAGATTTTGATAACTGGGGTGTCGTAGACACAGTCTGCTTCAAGTTGTTTGACCAAACGCCACATGCCTGGAAGAAAGTAGT
The DNA here is from genome assembly GCA_003222935.1 of Acidobacteriota bacterium. GTDB lineage: Bacteria > Acidobacteriota > Blastocatellia > Pyrinomonadales > Pyrinomonadaceae > PSRF01. Next base: position 521 of record QHXL01000206.1, on the reverse strand, counting down.
CTAATGGGCCAAGCGAAAAGATGAGTTTCAGAAACGCGCAGGCTTTGTTCTTTTGGCTTGCCTGTGCGGACACGATAAAACTGCGAACAACGATCGCTTTCTCGAATGTTTGCCGCTGATCGAGGAAGCCGCAACCGATGAACGCAACTTTGTGAAGAAGGGCTTGAGTTGGGCTCTCCGAGGAATAGGACGTCGGAATTTGGAACTCAATGAAGCCGCAACCGAACTTGCTCACCGGCTGTCGCAATCGTCGGATCCAACAGCTCGATGGCTAGGCAAAGAGGCGCTGCGGGAATTCGCTCGCCCGGTCGTAGTGAATCAACTTCGTAAGAAGAAAAAGACTTAAATCCACAGATTACGCAGATTACGCAGAGTTTTTTTCGCAGTGAGGGTACGATAATCCGTTTAAATTTAATCTGTGTATGCGGCGGAATATGCTGATGGAAGTATCGCAACTAGAGGAGAGATTTATGTCCCAAAAAATAAGGATCCCGTGAAGTCAAAACGCGTGATGGAAGCAA
>QHXL01000205.1:9303-14767 GCA_003222935.1 Acidobacteriota bacterium | reverse complement strand
GACCAGGCCTCTGTTGAGTACGTGGTCCAGAGTTTCGAGAAGCGAAAGTTCATGCTCTTCGAGGCGTTCGCCATCACTTGTGATTAGGACTTGATCGAAAGGTGAACTCATTGCTTAACCTGCCGCCTCGCCAGAAAAGTTGTACGCGGGCCACGGCCCGGTTAACTCGATTCTCACTCCCGCCGATTCGAATTGCTGCGCTAAATCTTCAGCGGCTTGTCGAAACAGTTCAAATTGTGCACGCTTAATAAGAAAAGCAAACTTTGCTTTTAGCTCGCCGTGCTCGGTGGTTTCAACCTTGAATATTCGCAACTTAGTTGAGCCATCGCTCTCGGAATCTAGTTTCGATTCGATTTCGTCGACGATTCGCCTAATCTCAAGCTTAGCTTCGTCGGTGCGAAGCGCCTCAATCTTTTTCTGCATGAGATACGACTGACCGGGCGCTGCCTTCTTAGCCGCATCCGCCATCTCACGCAGCCGCGGACTTACGTTCACGATATTCTCGAACAACAAAGTTCGCTCGTAATAGATATTTACTCCCCACTCCTCGCTATCCTTAAGTCGCTCAATAATCCCGACGAGCTGACTCTCCTTCTCGCTCAGCATTCGTTCGACATTCGACCGATCGAGATAGATCGTGCCAAAACGAAGCGGTACAACGCTGGTTCGTTTCGCAAAGAACTCCACAATTTGTTCGTGTCGCATTGCGCGGACGGCGGTCCAGGTCGCATCTTTAAGATTCTCCGCCAGCGAACTCTCACCGTATTCTGACAGAGGAACGCGACTTACTACCGCTGACAACCCGTCGCCCCTTATGAGTTCGAGGCCGGCGCCGTCTTGAATGTCGACTGGAACAGTCCCAAGTGCTAGTTCTTCGGCGGGAGAGCGTTGGGCAATGCAATATACGTAATAACCAACGTCGTCAGCAGAAAGACTATCAAGTTGCTGCGACTTTTTCTGTTCGCTTTCGTTCATTTGTCCGTTTCGGTTTAGGACCATTCTTTACTGCCAGGAGGTCTCTGTGCAAGCTTCTTTCCGACTTATTTGTACTCAACGAGCGCCAACTCACAAAATGCTTACGTAACAATTCGACTCCGCGTATGTCTCCGTCGCGCTGGCTTGCAACAAACAAGACCACCGACGCATCAAGCCGTTTGCGAAACATCTTTAGCAGTGTTTGCTGTGCATCAAAGCGCGCGTGGCAAAAACTGCACTCTGCGGCCGCCTGGACCGGCAGTACTCCATTCACCAACAATCTTTGCATCGGAACTTTTAACTGTTTGAGCGACGTCGCCAGATCGATCGTTTCCTCTAAACTCATCAGCTCAGGTATCGCCACACCGACAAACTCGGCAAGTTTTGGGTCAGTTAACAAGGCGATTACGCGTTTGATGTTCTTCGAGAGTGCAACTAATTCTTCTGCGATGCGCTTGGCGTGAACGACATGCTGATACTTGAGCAATAGCTTGATAAATGTTCTCACCCATGAGAGCGCCACCTCCGGTAATTCCAAAAACCGTAGCACATGGCCCGTGGGCGCTGTATCGATGACGATCGAGTGATACCGGTTTCGATCAACCAGATCGCTGATGGTTCCGAGTGCGGCAATTTCGTCAATTCCCGGCGGGGTCAGTTCAACCAACTCACGCATGGCCTCACGATCAAACTTGATCTCCAGACTCGAACCACCCGAAAGCGAGTCAAACAGACTATCAGTCCAAGATCGGTAGCGTTGTTTCAGGTCCTCAAACCACTTGCCTGGATCTATCTCCATAGCATCGAGATTCGAGATACCTGCAACTCGTTTCCTATGTGGCCCAATCTCTTCAGCAAAACTATCGGACAGGGAGTGGGCCGGATCGGTGGAGAACAGCAACACCTTAGACTTTGGTTGCGAAGACGCTAACTGCAACGCGTACGCAGCAGCCGCAGTTGTTTTTCCGACCCCGCCTTTTCCGCCAAAGATCGAGATGCGGTGGCTTGAAACTTTAAAATCACCTGTGTTCGTTGTTCCTTCGACTGCCGGTTTCAGCCGGCTTACCGACTTCACTTTCTTTCGTTCAGTTTTCTCCGGCAACCAGATTCGACGGCCAACTAATTCCAGGGTTTCAAGCCCTCGCACGTCGCCGGCGAATAGCGTCACTCGATGTTGTGTCAAGTTTGCGAAGCGTCGCTTGAGTTCAGTAAGCCAGGGTTTCTGACTGACAACTCTCGCATGACAAAACTTACAACCATCATGCTCCTCTTCTACTCGATTGATTATCAGGTCGGTGACGGTCACCCCCTCTGCACTAAGCGAGTCGAGATATCTTTCGGTTTCGCGCACGCTCATGCCCTCAGGAATCGAAACGAGCACGAACGAGGTCTCGCCTGCGCCGAAGAGAAGGTTTTGAACACGCTTTATTCGTTCGTTCAGATCGGCAAGAAAAAGATCGACGTCGTCAGCAATGAGCTGCCTGCGAACAAAATGGGCGACCATGTACCGGTGCTTATCGGCCATGTGGTCCAAGGCAGCCACCATGCGAGCAAAGACCTGGGGTAAACGTAAAAGGCGGGAGGTGTGACCGGAAGGCGCAGTATCGATCACGATTTGGGAATAGGCAGCGGATCGATCGAGTTCACTTAGCTCGAACAAGGCCATCACTTCATCGAGTCCAGGCAAAGAGAGATTAAGCAACTCCTTGATGTCCGACTCGTCGAGTAGAGTTCCCCGTTCAGCAATCTTAGCCAATACTTTCCCATGCTTCTGGCGAAAGTCTTCGAGAGCTGTACTTGCGTCCATCTCAAAAGCGATTAAGCGGGCTTTCCCGTTTCGCTTTACTTCGACTAGACGGTTTCCGATCTTCTTACCAAGGCTGTCAGATAGAGAATGTGCCGGGTCAGTGGAAAATAGCAGTATTGTCTGGTTAGCTTTTGCGTTCTTGAGGAGTAGGAGCGCCGTAGCAGAAGCGGCGGTTGTTTTCCCAACCCCGCCCTTTCCACCAAAGAAGATGTAGCGTGACGTGAGTAATTTTGGTCTAGAAGATGCGGGGGCAGATCGCCGAGGAGACTCACGCCTCTTGGAGTTCACGCCCTATTCCCTTTCGCCCGCTTCCCAGAACCCACCTTCATCGTCGCCACCGACTTCGATGACAAAACTGGACGACTCAGCGCTGTGCACCTGATGCAACAAATCTAATTGCCGCGCCTTGATTACACGAAGACGGGCAAACAAATCAGCTTCCCGTTCCTGGAATTCTTCGTCAGAAATCTCGTCCAGTTCAAGGCGCATCTGAAGCTCGAGTAGTTGCTCTTTGATCAGGGTATCGTCGTTCAGTTCCTGGTCGGCCATCTTCTGGATTTGACTAAGAATGAACTTAAAACCACTGACGGGCGAGAGCAGAATGTCGTCGATTATGAACATTCGATTTAGCTCGCAACCGCTTCCGGATTTTCGCCACGCTCTAACTTAAGTCGGATGTGTACAAAGTTATAAGGCGGCCATGGCCCAGTGTACTTAAAGGAAAGCTTGCCTTCGTATTTCGACGCAATCTCCTTCACCTTTTGATCGAACTCGTTTTCTCGATCACGCTCGATCAAAAACGCAGCGTTCATGATCATCCGATCTCCGATTGGTTTGTTTGCCCGAGACGCGACCGCTGTGTCGCGCAATAATGAGTAAACTTCGCGGATGTACGCATCAGCCTGATCGGTCAATGCAGTCTCGATCAAACGGCCCAACTGCATTCGAGCAAAGTAAGTCGACCCGGTGGTCTTGGAAGTAATCTGCTCTTTTAGGTGCCTGATCTCGTCGTCTTTCTGTTCAAGCTCAGCAGTGACCTTGTCCCGATCCCAGTTTACTTTCAAACCAAATTCGACCTTGCCTTCCATCTTTGAAAGCACATCGCGCAGCGCGTCGTAGGTTCCGCGAATCAACTCGATAATGTCGTCGTCAGTGCGGAACAAGGCGCCGAACGCCATCGGCAACACTGTGAACTCACGCATGACCGTTTCGTTTACCTGCTCGTGCGCAAAAACATTTTCACGGGTCGGGTCATAAACAACGAGTGGTGTATTCGACACGACAGCGGCCAGGCCCTTATGTCGGATGGTGTAAATCTCGTCGCCTCGGCCTCCTATTCCCATCGGCCCGAACGAACGCGGCTCGGAAGTTTCAATAATGCAGTAAACGTACTTTCCCTCAGGGACTGGCTCGGCTGGAGTTTGTTCCATTTCGCGGCTCATTTGATTGTTTCCGATGTGGCTGTAGAGTCGGGGGTTAGCACAGCCCACTTGAGATAGGATTGAATTGCAAATGAATCATAGTCAGTTGTTTTGATCTCGACAAGCCTTTGTTACCGTATTTGTTACCGCATTTGAAAAATGTCTCGAATCTTGGACGAAATTGAAACAGTCTGACTTCACGTGTGTTTGAAACGACTTGATGTGATGCAGATCAAGAAAAGCTAAACCTGAAATGTCGAGAAGAAGAGGCATTTTATGAGTTGGCATAGTCATTGCTCCCAATCAAATCAGGCAAACACTTTCGGGAACAAACTTCAAAGGAGACTTCGATCATGTTATGGACAATTCTGGTGATTCTGCTGGTTCTTTGGTTACTTGGAATGGTAGGACACGTTGGTGGTAGCTTGATTCACTTGCTACTAGTAATTGCAGCTGTGGTGTTGGTGATCAATCTGCTTAGCGGACGTCGAGCAGTCTAGTCCAAACTCACAAGGCGCGGCACTTTTGTGCTGCGCCTGGTCTCGCGGCCAGTGAGAAGGGTTAGGAATCTCTTCGCTCTGTCAGCAACGGAATATTTATAGGTAAGCTCGCGCGCGTTAAGCGCGAAAACAATTTGAGAGTACACCTATTAATATTTCGCTCTTGACGGAGCGAAGCGATTCCTAACCCTTTCTCGCAACCGCCAGAAATGGATTAGTTTTGATCGTGAGGAAGAACGTTGATTTCAGGTAGTCGGAACGTTTCTTAACGAACGCTTTGTTTTCGTCACTCTGTATTTAAAGAGTTCCCGGGCAGCTTCCAACGATAAATTGATGATCGAACGACGGTTCTGTTCGATTACGCGAAGCCAGGCTCTGGTATTCAGTTGCGGGAAATAAATTCCGCGAAAGAACATACGAGCCACCAAATGACTTATTCGAAACATCAATGGTTCGTCTTTGATTGCTTCGAGTGCTTCAGCAGTTCTCTCAGGACTATATGACAACTTCCAGGCATGATCCGTTTCGGAGCGAGCCTCGGCTATAGTCATCTTTAGAGGATCATGAGCCATCATGAAGGGCGCGAAGTCCAACCAGTGCTTCGGACGCGCCAATCTTCCGGCGCTCTCCAGTCGGGCGTACAGCGGAGTTGAGGGAAATGGTGTGAGTTGGCCGAACACTGGCAAACCTGGTGGCCATGATTCGATCTCTTTCAACGTACGGTCCGCAACGCCTTCTGTGTCATTGTCCATTCCAAAGAT
>QHXL01000205.1:0-9277 GCA_003222935.1 Acidobacteriota bacterium | reverse complement strand
TACTAAAGTTCTTGTTGACGTCAGCCATGTTTACGGGATCGATCGACTCCATGCCGATGAACACCCACTTGCCACCTGAATCAGCAATGAGATCTATGAGTTCCTGATCACGAAGTAGATTCGCACTGATTTGAGCAATCCAGGGAACTTGAGCTTTAGCTGCAATGATGTCTCTCAATAACGACTTCGTTCGTTTGATATTGATTGCGAGATTGTCGTCGATGAAGAAGACTGCGATCTGACCGCGCTCCTTTTTCGCTCTCGCCTTGAGTCGCAAGAGTTCGTCAACAACACTTTCATTTGTACGAAAGCGGATGGAGTCGCCGAAAAACCCCGTGACCGTACAGAACTCACAGCCATAGGGACAACCTCTTCCAGTCTCAATTGGAACAACGTGAAATGTGCCCCAACCTCCTCCCAGCTTCGACATGAACGGACGAAAGAATTTGGGAATCAAGCTGAACTGATCCAGCTCGAGTCGCTCCCAGGGAATCTCGGGATACGGTTGCAACGTTGGTTTTAGATCGACGCCCTTCGATAGGCTGATAGATCGATTTGAGCTCGCCGCGTGCAGCGTCCTCAACAATCAACGGCCAGGTCTCGTCGGCTTCTCCGAGTGCAACAGCATCAGCGTGACGCGGACCGCCATCTTGTCCCAGCGCTTCAGCAGGAACTTCCGTGACGTGCGGACCTCCAATGACAACTGGAATCCCGATCTTGCGAATTGCGTCGGCCACTCTGTAGGCTTTCGCAATCATTCTCGTCATTGCGCCAATGCCTACGAGTTGAATCCCTTCATCTCGTATGTATTGAACTAACTCGTCGTCCGTCATAGCTCGCGCATTGCCGTCAAGGAGAATGACCTCGTGACCCGCTGGAGTAAGCGACTGAAGGAGAAACATCCAAAGATGAGGCATGAAGTTGCGGGTAACACCGTTGTCCGGGTTGTAAAGAAGGATTTTCAAACTTTTTTCTCGAATACTACTCTCGTTGCCGTTAATGGAAAATGTACTTAAACGAACTCTGGGTGGGAGGTCGGGTTAACTCTACGCGAACCGTCTATAAATCCTGAAATCGTGCTAGTTAACTATTAGTCGGGACTATAACAGAAAGGTACGTTTGCGTACATTAAATCAAGACATCGCTACAGGCAAGCCGCCGCACAATAAGTCAGCAAGAATATGGGAACCTGCGCGGTGCTGAGATCCCTAACGCACTGTAGAGAAGTTGAATCATCCGCAAGAAGAATGCGGAAAAGATGGCTGTGGGAGGCACACCCCACAGCCTCTGTTCAATTAACAGATGTGCTCAAAAATCGAGCTGCGATCTACTTCGATGGTGTCGATATATTTACATCGACCTTCTTAGTACCACCGTTAAAGATCCGGCCGCCAAAAACAAACAGAGCAGCCAAAATGATAATCACAAAGATAACCAAAACTGCGACAACACCTGTGCTTCCACCACTACTACTTTCAGCCATTAGAATATCCTCCTATGCATGTTAATTAGGCCCCTTAGCCCGCGGTTGTTTCTCCACCTAACAAAGTAAGAATTTCTCCAGTCACATAACTTGAATCCACTTCCGACGCGAAATACACGTAAGCCGGCGCAATCTCTTCGGGCTGCGCTGGCCGCTTCATCGGTGTATCAGCACCAAACTCGGCGACATCTTCGGGTGATTGGTCTGACGGATTCAGCGGAGTCCAAACCGGACCCGGCGCAACACAATTCACCCTGATACCTCGTTCGACAAGGTTCTGCGCGAGCGACTTGGTAAATGCATGAATCGCTCCTTTGGTCGCTGCGTAATCCAAAAGGCCTTTGCTTCCCTCAAGACCCGTAATCGATCCGGTGTTGATGATGGCGCCACCTTTCGGAAGATGTGGTAGCGCGGCCTTCGTCATATAGAAGTAACCGTAAATATTTGTCTTGAAGGTTTGGTCCCATTGCTGCTCGGTCAGCTCTTCCAAAACTTCCTGGTGTTGCTGAAACGCTGCGTTGTTGACGAGGATGTCGAGCTTGCCCAACTTCTTGACTGTTTCCTGGACCAACTTCTTGCAGACTTTTGAATCTCGAATATCGGCGGTCACGGGAAAAGCCTTTTGACCTTCAGCCTCGACTGCTCGCTGCGTCTCAACAGCATCGCGCTGCTCTTCTTTGAGATAGGTAAAGGCAACGTCGGCGCCTTCGCGTGCAAAAAGAACGGCAACCGCCCGACCAATCCCCGAGTCGCCACCGGTAATCAATGCGACTTTGTTTTCCAATTTTCCTGAGCCCTTATAGAGCGGAGCTTTGTAGTTTGGTCGTGGCTTGAGTTTCGCTTCGATCCCAAGGCTCCTGAAGTCGACCAACCCCACGAGAATTTCTCGATGCTCTTCTCGTCTTGGTCGATGAACCTGGGGTTGATCGACTTCCGTTTGACGATGACTTAGTTGTTTTCGGCATACAGAGTCGCTACTTGCTGCCACCCTTCTTTCCACCCTTGCGGGACGAACTGTTACTTTCCTTTTTGCCTCGTCCGCTACCACTCTTCTTGCCGCCACCCGAGTCCTTATTTACGGTGGCCCAGGCGCGACTCTTCGCTTCTTTCTTTGAGACACCTTTATCTTCGTAGCCTTCAGCAATGTGTTCAGCTTTGCGTTTTTGTTTACTCGTGTACTTTGACTTGTCTCCTACAGGCACTTCCTTTCCCTCCCTTCAGCCTTTTACGAGTTAGAACGTTTTTGGAACAGCGTTCTGAGATCGTCACTGCAAACGGCGCGCCCTCATTTAAGTTTTGCAGAAGTTGCTTTGGAAACGCGCTGGCACCGTGGTTGCCACTTGTTAGAACTGCGAGATTAAGCGGGTTTAGTGGTCGGGAACTAAACAACTGGACGCCGTAGCTGTATAGGAAAACTACACATTGAGGAGGCAACCATGGCGGAGAAGAAAAGTAAGAGTCATAGAGAATTGATTGATACTGGACGTGACAAGCGCTTTGTGCGACGTGATGAGAAAGGGCAGTTCGACGAGGTCGCTGACGTTGGGCGGTCGCTCGCGCAAGACCGGAAGCAATCAGCAAAAACAAAAGTGCCACCTGGTCAAGGCGATCGGGGCGATCAAAAACAGAGGTAGCGAGAGACTAAATCGGCATTATTTAGAAGCGGCGACGAGACGTTTCTCGTTTCTCGTCGCTTCTTTTTCTAAGGTTATGAAAATAGTCGTTCAGCATACGCGCATGACATATCAAGCACATCTGTTCACTTCTCGAGCTCGCATTGGATCGGATGAGTGTGCCACACCAGGAGCAAACTACTGGAAACCCGGAATCGTTCTTGGCGAAATTGATCTTGTTACTCAAAAAATTACCTTCCAACTGACCTTATTTGTGTGAGTATCCAAAAAACTTACAGACAACTTGTGTTCCTTAGAATGAATTCTTCATGACAAATCTCCAGCGGTTACAAACAACGGGCATCAGGCGGTTGGGAAAGCCAAATCGCGGTTTCCGTTATCAGAGTCTTAACGGCGGACGAGTTACAAAATCTGATCTGGATAGAATCAAACTACTCAGAATCCCGCCGGCATGGACTGACGTGGCCATCAACCCGGCAGCTTCAGGACGATTACAAGCCGTTGGACAAGACGCAGCCGGTCGCTGGCAATACCTGTATCACGCCAATCACACGCGGGTTCAAGACGCTAAAAAGTTTCGGAGATTGATCAAGTTTGCCGAGTCGTTGCCGGCCATGAGAGTGGCCACAGCCAAACACTTACAGCAACCCGGACTTACTCGCGAAAGGATGTTGAGCTCTGTTCTACGCATTCTTTCGAGTTGTTTCATGAGGCCTGGAAGTGAGGTATATGCGAGTGAAAATGGAAGCTTTGGCATCGCGACGTTGCGCAAGAAACACGTGCATGTAAGAGGAGACACGGTTCACTTTGATTTTCCTGGTAAGTCGGGCGTTCGCCAGCAGAGAGAGTTGAAAGATCGTCGAGTAGCAAAGGTGGTACGAACTCTCTTAAAAAAACCGGGATGGCGTGTCTTTCAATTTGAAAACGAGAATGGCGCCCTTGTCGACATAACAAGTCGTCACATCAATCAGTACATCAAGGAGATCATGGGCGACAGTTTTAGTGCCAAAGATTTTCGGACATGGGCTGGAACTTTGGTATGCGCCTGTGCTCTCGCACGAGTGGGAGCTGACGCAGAGGATACGCCAACAGCCCGAAAGAGAAAGGTCGTAGCCGCTATTAAGGAGACGTCCGAAGCCCTGGGCAATACTCCAGCAGTTTGTCGCGGTTCATATATTTGTCCGGCAATTCTGGACGCGTTTGAACGCGGCAAAGTTGTCGACAAATGTGTAATGACGCTGGATGCGTATTTGAAGTTTCGAGGCAAAGGACTTCACAAAGCGGAAAAAGCGTTGGTTAGATTTCTAAAGCAAACCGCTTAGTCAATCCCTTCAATTAGCACAAGTCAGGACGGGTCGTTGGTTCAATTCTTGGCACCGAGCTTGCCAAAAGCCTTCTCGACAGCGAAGAACGTGCGATAACGGTACGAGAGGAGAGATATGCAAGGACCACTACGAGGACTTTTGGCTGGTGCAGCTGCGTGGAAATTCGGTGGTGGATGTATTTCCACTATCCTGATCTTTATTATCGTGTTTTGGCTACTCGGTTATGTGAGGTGCTAGCAGAAACAATCAGGGCGGCGAACTCAGCGTCGCCGCCCTGATTGTTCTTTAAAGTTCTTGTAGAGCTACCAACTGACAACCAGCTCTTCCGAAGCCTGCCAAACCGGAAGGTTCTGTCTGATTGAACATCGATGAAGCTTATCGGGTCGCGAAAGTAAACTGCCGACTCCAACCACTACCGTTGTAATTGGATCCTCCGGCACACTAACGTGCAACTTCATTTCATTCTGCAGCCGTTCCTTCATGCCTTTCAGGAGCGACCCGCCGCCAGTAAGGACCACGCCTGAATAATAAATATCAGCTACAGCCTCAGGTTGTGCTTCCTCGATAATCCTTCTTACACCGGCAACAATCTCAGAAAGAATTGGTTCCAATGCTTCACGAACTTCCTCGGCGCTAATCTTTATCGCCGCCGCCGATCCGTCCACTAGAAGTTTTCCGACGACCTCCATTTCATTGGGCGCACCTTCAACCTCGACAACCGTGCCAAGTTCTTTCTTGATCGCTTCAGCACTGTATTCACCGATGTGTATGCAATGCCTGGAACGAACGTAGTCGCGAATGCTTTCATCCATCGCATTTCCCGCAGCGGGCAAGCTAGTGGATGCCACCACTCCTCCCGACGCGATAATCGCAATGTTCGTTGTGCCACCACCTACATCGACGACAAGGTGTGCACGTTCGTCGTCAAAACTCAGTCCCGCTCCGAGTCCCGCAGCAAGTCCTTCGTCAACGAGATCGATCCTACGACCACCCGCATCGCGGGCAGCGTCTCGAACCGAGCGTTGCTCGACGGCCGTCGCAGATCCCGGAATGCCTACAACGAAGTGTCCTCTGCGGTAGCCATCGGTGACGCTATTGAGAAACGATCTCATCATTTTTTGAGTCACTTCAAAATTGAAAATCGTCCCGGACCGAATGGGACGATGCACCTCAATACCACGTGGCTCGCGTCCGAGGAGTTTTAGTGCCTCGTGCCCGACTGATACGACTTCACCATCGTATCGATCTATCGCTATGACAGAAGGCTGGTTAAGTAGGATGCCCCGGGCCGGATCAAATACCAGTGTGTTGACTGTCCCCAGGTCAATAGCCAATTCGTGCTTGAAAAACTTATCTATAAAGTTCATGGCGACCGATTCCTCCTCCAGAGTGGCAGGGGTTTGAATGCAAGTGGATTCCCGCAATCAACGGCAAATCTTATGCCTTAAGGTGAGGTGGCTCATATGGGGGATGTCTCGTAAGTTTAGTAGATTGAGATTAAGTTTAGGTTTCCAGAATTGTACGACAATTGTCCGCGCGGGCTAGAAACTGTACGAGTTGGAAGCAGTCAGGATGACGCTGGATGAGTGTATTCGCGGTTAAGTTGACGTAAGTGGACTCCGGCCTCATCACGCCCGTAACCTAATGCGGAATTTTGTGGCAGGTGGATCCGGCCACGCGGAATCTGTGAAGTGAGGTACGTACTATAACGGACAGCTTAGACGCTGGGTGCCCGTTTCGTGATTTGGAACCTCGTGGTGGAATCTTACGGTAACCGCAGAATCTCGTGGCCTAAATCTCCGTACAGGTAACCCGATGATTCGTCGTAACTAGTTGCGACTATTAACTCGCTCCCCCAGCTACAGCGCCGAGCCCAACGATTCCTTCCTTTATCAATTCTTTCAATCTTGCCAGTCCGGCAGCGGTGTCATTTCCTAAATCGACACGAATAGCTCGCCGCTTTCGACTCGACAACGCACGAAAATCACCAAGATCCTGTGCGTGTTTCAGAATGCTGAACGTGTACGACTCACCAGGAACTGCAAAATCCACAAGATCGTTTCCAGTTATTTGGATAAACACTCCTGAGTCGGGTCCGCCCTTATGGAGTTGACCCGTTGAATGCAAATAGCGTGGGCCGTAGCCAACCGTCGTTGCACACTTCGTCGCATCTCTCAGCATCAACCTGATCGTTTGCAACTCAACGTCAGTAGTCGACGTTTCTTCAACGTAGCTAAGCAGTGCCACGTAGTCGCCGCGTTTGATTGTTGCTAAAAGAGCGCGCACGGCATCGAGAGTGGATGCGTCGCTAAGCTTCTCGCTCTCGCTTGCATAGATCGTAATCAAGTCGTCAGCTACAAGGACGTCTTGTTCGGGAAGTTTGCCGTGGTCGACGAAAGTCTTTAGAAGTTCTTTAGTCGCATCTTTCGCTTCCTGCACGTTTGGTTGGTCGAAAGGATTTATCCCCAAACGCCACCCCGCACACGCCGTCGCAAACTCCCAGAAAAAAAACTCTGCGCTCAAATCATAAACATCATCGAGTTCGCGGACTGCTACCGGATGTCCGGCTTCCACCAGAGTATTCAGCTGTTTCTTTACTGCTTCAGATTGCGGGCCAATCGAGATAGAAATAAAGAAGCGATCATCCGAATAGTCGCCCGGGTCGCCTAAAGGTTCGGATGCCACAGGCAGGATTCCCTTCCCTTGCTTTCCGGTGCTCTCGGCAACCAGTTGTTCGATCCACAACCCAAGCGTCGCTATACGATCGTCAGTGACGAGCGTTAATTTGTCGCGCCCCGCCAGCGCGCACTCACCGATGGTGATACCCAACTGCAAAGCTTCATTCTTACCCGGCGGCATAACCGCAGAACACAACTGTTCAGCTTCTTTTGCGCGCGAAAGAAATTGCTTGAGGTCAATTCCCATTAGCGCCGCAGGGAACATTCCAAAATAAGAAAGGGCCGAGTAACGCCCGCCGATGTCAGCCTGGTTCAGGAAGGTACGTTGGAAACCTAGTGCCGCCGCAGTTTCAACCAATGGTGAACCGGGATCGGTGATGGCGATGAAATTCTCACCAGGAGTCGCGACTCTTTTGCTGATTTGGTCGTACCAGAACTTGTAAAAAGTATTCGGCTCGGTTGTCGATCCTGACTTTGAGGCGATGACGAATAGACACTTCTCGAGTTCGACCTTCTCCAAGAGGTCATTGAGAACATCGGGATCGGTTGAATCGAGTACTAACAATTGCGGAAAACCGTTTTGTCTTCCGAAGGTTTTGCCAAGTACTTCAGGGCACAACGACGAGCCCCCCATGCCACAGACCATCACCGTCTGAAAGCCGCGACCTCGAACAGCCTCGGCATATTCGGAGAGTTCATTAACGACGCCAATCATTTCGTCTGGAACAGTGAGCCAACCCAGAGAGTTCTTGATAATTTTTTGACCGGCTTCGTCGTTGGTCCAAAGACTCGGCGGCCTCTTCGATTGCCGTACTCACTCGCTCATTAAACGGTCCGAGTCGACACTCCATGCGATTCATGTTGGCTGCCCTCCCAGTGGAATTGATTTGGGATCCAGTTTAGCACCGACGTTTAAGATTGCAGATTTCAGATTGTAGATTTCAGATTTTGAGTGCTGGGAATCTAAAGTTTGACCGCGGAACCGAGCGTCTGCGAAACCCAACGCATAATCTAAAATCTTTAATCTGAAATCTGAAATCTGCAAGTGGCACGCTTTGTCTTCGTCAAGCTTTAGGCTAGAGTTGCTGACAAGCAATCAACCAGCGGAGCGGAGAAATGGCAAGCGATAAAAAGCAAGCGCTAATCGTTGTCGATGTTCAGAACGATTTCTGCCCGGGAGGCACACTCGCGGTGGCCCATGGCGATGAAGTAGTAACTCCGCTCAACAAACTGATCGATGAATTTCTTGAGCGTGGCGACCCAGTCTTCAAATCTCGCGATTGGCATCCGCCTACGACCAAACACTTCCAGGCCTACGGTGGAACATGGCCCGTACACTGTGTTCAAAACACTCCAGGCGCAGAATTCCATCCGCAACTCACCGACGATCCGCGAATAAAAATAATCTCAAAAGGCCTCGGCGACACTGATTGCTACTCTGCTTTTGACGAAACCGATCTAGCCAGGCAGCTTCGTGAAGCGAACGTACAGGAGGTCCTGGTCGGCGGCCTTGCTACAGACTACTGTGTCAAAAACACGGTGCTCGGCGCGCTTAGCGAAGGCTTTCAAGTAAAAGCTGTGTCAGACGCGATGAAACCTGTAAACGTAAATCCCGGCGACGGCGAAAAAGCAATCAGTGAAATGCGCGAGGCGGGGGCTGAGATTGTTACCAGCAGAAGTCTGATGAAGAGTGGAAAGCGGATCGACTGACTCACAATGGGTACTCTCAATATTGATCGATACCATGCCGCGATGGGCGATGCGTCGTTCAAGGACGTGACCCGACTGCACGACCAGAAGCTAAGTGATGCTGATGCTACTTTCTACATCACGGAGCGTAAGCTTCCCTTTGCCCCCTGCCTTGGCCACGAACGACTTGTACGTTTGCTGGTGGATAGTCAGATCGACAGGCCTCGGCTTAGGTTTCTCGAACAAGATCGCGGCGGACTCCAATTGTTTGCCAAAGCAATCGAGGACATTCAGTTTGTTGGAAAGATTAGAGCCGTGCGACCCGCGACGATCGTATTCGCAAGCGAGCCATTTGCTGACATCAGCGGCGCATTTGGCTTGACCCAGGCACAGGAGATCAAGTTTGAGCACGCGTTTGATTTGCCAATGACAACCGCCAGTGTGGCGATGCAATTTCGCATGGCTGCC